>JAUVQZ010000215.1 GCA_030597865.1 Pseudomonadota bacterium
AACGATCAGCTGGAAGGCGTTTAAACAGGGCTTCATAAAGACGATATCGTTGAAAATGGCCAGATCCTTGAAAATTTGCACCCCGATATTCAGTTGGCCCTTACCGCCATCAACGATGAAAAGATCGGGCAAATCAGGCCTCTTGCCAGGGGCAAAGCAACGGGAAAAGACCTCAGCCATCATCCCGTAATCATCAGGCCCTGCAACGGTACGGATCTTATAGTGGCGATAAAGTGATGGGGCCTTTCTGCCATCAACAAAACAGACCAGGGAGCCCACGGCATCTGTGCCGCTGATATTGGAGATATCCAGGCACTCAATACGGTTCGGCAGCCTTGAAAGGTTGAGGGTCTCCTTGAGTTGGCGGGCCATGACCTGCCACGACTTCTGCTGCTTATGGCGATCACTGAAGACCTGGGCGGCATTGTCGTTTGCCATGGTAACCAGGCGGCGCAAATCCCCCTTTTGAGGAACCCGCATGGTGACCCTGCCTCTTTTTTGCTCGGCAAGATACTCCTCAAAAAAGGCATCTTCGCCAATGGACCAGGGCAGTAAAATCACCCTGGCAATAAAGATGTCATCGCTGTAGAAGCGGCGCAGGGCCTCTGCCAAGACGTCACGATCATCACCAACAGGCTCGGCAATGAAAAATGATTGGTGCCCCTCAACCCTGCCGCCCCGCACCGTGATAACGGAGATGGCCATGGAACCGGCCTGTCTCTGGGCGCCAAAGACGTCAAACTCATGGCCATGGCTGGCCACCATGACCTGCTTAGCCAAGGTGTTTTCCAGGGCCGTGAGTTGATCACGGTGGATGGCCGCCTCTTCAAACTCGTGCCTGGCAGAGGCGGCCTGCATCTTCTGGCCCAACATCTGGGCAAGCTCCCTGTCCCTGCCCTCAAGAACCATGATAACATTGCGCACCGCCTGGTGATAGCTGTTGCCATCACACCCCTCTAGGCATGGAGAAAGACAATTTCCCATCTGGCCGTTGAGGCACGGTCGTTGCCGGGACTTAACCGATTTACAGCGGCGCAGGGGAAATAGGGAGCCCAGGAGTTTCAGGGTGGCCCACATGGAGGAGATGGACGAGTATGGTCCAAAATAGCGGGCCCCATCCTTGAGCCTTCTCCGGGTCATCATGACCCTGGGCCATTTATCCTGAACAGTTACCTTGATAAGGGGGTAATTCTTATCGTCACGGAGGATAACGTTATACTTGGGCTTATGCTTTTTTATGAGCGAGGCCTCCAGGATGAGGGCCTCCTTCTCTGACGTGGTGATAATGATGTCCACAGAGCATATCTGGGCCACCATTGCCTTGGTCTTATTATGGGCCACGGACTGGAGGCGGGCGTAGGAGGTCAGTCGCCTGCGCAGGTTACGTGCCTTGCCCACATAGATGACAACCCGGTGCCTGTCCTTCATAAGATAGACACCTGGACAGGTGGACGCCTCTGCCAGAAAAGTCGCTGTCAACACAGGGTGATTATTTTTTATCCTTTCAGCCATGCTGCCGGTAAGGTAAGTACGATGGTCTCAAAAGAAAAGGGTGAATTATTCCACCCTCCCTGACCTGGGTCAATTCCCCGCTATCACGAAAATGGTATTGTTGCGCTGCATAAAGGGGGCTAGGGGTATCTTGGATAATGAGATTTTTTGGTCAAGACCAGGCAGGCGCAGACTCCGGCCCCTGCCCCTGGACGAAAAAGCCATTATTTAAGGGGAGCCACAAACATAACGGGATTAAAGCCATGTCTTCACATGAAGTTAGAGATCAAGATACGATTCGCAAGTCATACCAGATCATTCCAGGGCCACGGATGGGGTTGGTCTCCCCGGAAATTCTCGAAAATATTGCCAAGGTGGCGCTCAAGTACAACATACCCCTGCTAAAAATCACCTCTGCCCAGCGCCTCTCCCTTGTGGGCCATAATCCAGATGACATCCCTGCCATCTGGCATGATCTCGGACACGATCACCTCCCCCATGGGCCTGCGGGCATCCACTATATCCAGGCCTGTCCCGGCCTAAAATATTGCAGGTATGGCCGCCAGGACTCCCTCCACCTGGGGGAACGATTAGAAGAGGAACTGATGGACTTAAAGCTGCCAGCTAAAACAAAGATTGGCGTCTCAGGCTGCTCCATGAATTGCTGTGAGGGTTTTGTCAGGGATCTTGGCATCTTTGCCAAGAAAAAGGGCTGGACCCTGGTTTTTGGCGGCAACGGCGGCGGCCGGCCAAGAATTGGCGATATTATCGGCAAGGATCTTGACGACAATCAGGTGATCGCCCTGGCCAGAAAATGCCTTGAACAGTACAGGAAACTGGCCCGCCCCAAAGAACGGAGTGCCCGCCTCATGGAACGAACCAAACTGGAAGATTTCAAAAGGGCGGTGGCCGGGTAAAATTCCTCTTACCGGGGAAACCGGGGAAACCGGGGAAACAACCGCAACATCTTGTCCATCACATCACACATAAAAAAAGGCGATGGTGAATAATCACCATCGCCTTTTTTATCAGGAACTACGGGAAAGGCTTATTCCTTATCTTCGCCCATCCCCTTGATGGCCATGGCGCCGACAAGGCCCAGCATGCCAAGGTTTTTGGCCTTATTGATGCTAGGCTTCATTTTGGCCATCAGAATCCGGCGCATATTGGCCTCTGGCATCTCCTGGGGAGTTGACATGGAGATCAACAGGGCCTTATCACGCTTGTTGCCGTAATAGAGGCCGTTGGAGCCGATATTAACATTGGCGGAAGAAAGGCTCTTGGCCCCCCTCTTCTTATACTTGGAGACTGCCGACTTAGGATCATCCAGGTCTCCAAAGATACGGGCATTGGCCAGACAGGTCTGCACACAGGCAGGCTCCAGACCCATCTCAACCCGGGGCATGCAGTAGGTACACTTGTCAGCCGTACCATCACTGCCGAGCTCCTCGTTGATCTGGTTCTCGTTTACATAACGAGCGGCATAGGGACAGGCATCAGCACAGGCCCCACAGCCCAGGCAACGTTCCTTGTCAATCTGCACGGTGCCGTTGAAGGGGTCCTTATAGGTTGCCGTTACTTCCATGGTCTTGGTCTTACCGGTTTTCTTGTCCTTGAAGGTCTTCTGAACGGAGTCAGCAGGACAGACAGGGACACAGGCGGGCTCGTTGCAGTGGTTGCACAACCCCGGGTAATAGGTGGAAGCCAAGCCATGCTTGGTATTGGCAGGGCCCAGACGATGGACCCAGTTTCTGCCCTTGTCAGCCGGCACTTCCCACTCGGCCTTACAGGCGATGGTGCAGGCATGGCAGCCCACACACTTATTTAAATCTATAACCATTCCGTATTGCATAACGGTATATCCTCCTCAGGTAGAGTATGTCGTAGGCTTTATAAAGTCTTACGCTTTAACCAGTTTCACGAAGTTATTACGCATACCGCTACAACCGGTTTCCGGATCAACTGTCAGCTTGGTAATCAGGGCCTGGTCATCAATACCAGTACCATGGCCAACACTCAGGGCAGGGTTCATGGAACCATAACCATGGGCCATGTACACGCAGTCCTTACGGATACCAGGGGTAACCTTGACAGAGGTCGTGTTGCGGGATTTGACGCCTTCACTATTCTCACAGGACACCCGGTCGCCATCCTTGAGACCAAGTTTCTTGGCCATTGCATCATTTATCCATACAGGGTTTTCAGGCATGGCATGATGGAGCCAGACATTGTTCTGGCTGCGGTTAAAGGTATGCTCGGGTGAACGTCCGTAAAGCAAACGGAAATAACCGTGGGGCACCTCTTCCACCGGGATATAGGTAGGTGCAGCAGGATAACCGTTGTCGGCAATCTCTTCATTAAAGAAAATGACCTCAAGGTCCTCATCAACCCCGTATGGGTCTTGACCTGGCTGGATATGGATACCATCTTCAGCCACAAGCTTCTTGATGGAAAGACCCGCACCGGCAAGCTGCTTGTCCACCATCTCTTCAATGGTTTTGACAGGGATCTTGTCACCATAACCCATGCGCTTGGCGATTTCGTTGGTGATGTAAATTTGATCCTTACGCTCGAAATCGGCCTTGACCAGGGGCATACGGGCAGAGATGTACTGCTCCTGCTTGCCAGCAAGATTCCACTGGGTGCCCTTCTTGATATAGTCAAATCGCTCTAGATAACTGGACTCAGGCAACAGAATATCGGCATACATGGTGATGTCTGTGGGCATAACATCAACACACATGACAAAATCCATCTGCTTGAGCATGGCGATGGTCTTCTGCTGGTTGGGGATGGTCTGGATGGGATTCTGGCCCCAGAGAACACAGGACTTGATCGGATAAGGCTTACCGTCAATCGCCGCATCGCGGATCAACTCAGTGGGGGTTCCAGGTGGGGAGTAATGGTGGATATCCCCAGCAACATGAATGGCCTCTTCATGGTTTTCGCCCCTGGGCCAGCTCACCTTACTGATACCCTTGGGGCCCTTACCCTTGACAAAACCACCCTTAACACCCATGGCGCCAAGCAGGCCCATCATACAACCGAGGGAACGCTGGCGCTGGAAGTCATTACCATGCCAGGTTACATGACGACCGGGATGGATGGAGACATTAGGGGCATTATCGGCGAGCAGGTTGGCAACACGCATGATCTGATCGGCAGG
>JAUVQZ010000087.1 GCA_030597865.1 Pseudomonadota bacterium
ATGGAGAGCGACGAGATCTGGCAGGAATGCGGCTTTGCCCCGGGTAAGAGCCAAAGCCTACCTGATGACCTGGACATGGCCTTTGCTCAAAGCGATTAAGACCTGAAGTTAACGATTATCATCTTTGAAAAAATGCCTTTCTGCCACTTCTCCCTGTTTCAAAGGGGTTACTTGGATCATTGTTTTTGTTGCCGGACACATCCTCTTTTTTTGGTTGGCTATCCTCTCTACTTTTTGTATTCTAGCAGGCGTTGCGTATCGGATCGGCATACCCCTTTTTACTGGTCTGCCATTTTTATGATTATGTCTTTTGTTAAAGGAGAAAACATTCATGGTAAATAAAGCAATCATCATTGGCAACCTCGGCGGTGATCCAGAGGTACGCTATACCCAAAACGGTTCTGCCGTTGCCAATTTCAATGTAGCCACCACTGAACGCTGGAAGGATCAGTCCGGCACCCAGCAGGAGCAAACCGAGTGGCACCGCGTTGTCGCCTTTTCCCGCCTTGGCGAGATTTGCGGCGAGTATCTTTCCAAGGGCTCCAAGGTATATATTGAGGGTCGTATCCAGACCAGACAGTGGGATGACCGTGACGGCAATAAGCGCTATACCACGGAGATTGTGGCCCGGGAGATGAAGATGCTCGACAGCCGATCCAGCCAGGGTGGTGGTGGCGGTGGCGGTGGCGCTTCCAGTAATGAGCCCCCCCCGGCTGAGCCACGCATGGGTGATGATGTCCCCTTTTAGAATTTTTTAAATGGCGAAACACCAAGGGAACCTGTTCAAGGTTCCCTTTTTTTATGGGTATAGAAAGCTGCAGATCATCCCCTTGTCAAAGGGGGCAACCAATCTTATAGTCATGAAACATGAACAAACATGCTGACTTTATTCACTGTTTTAAACTTCTGTAACAAAAAATAGAAAAGACCATGGATTATTACAAAATATTAGGTGTCGATAAAACTGCCGACAGTGCTGCTATCAAAAAGGCCTACCGGAAACTGGCAATGAAGTACCACCCTGACCAGAACGCCGGAAATAAGGCGGCAGAGGAAAAGTTCAAGGAGGCCAACGAGGCCTATGCCGTTCTCTCCGACCCGGAAAAACGCCAGCAGTACGACACTTACGGCTCCACGGGCTTCTCTGAGCGCTATTCCCAGGAGGACATCTTCCGGGGCAGTGATCTCGGTTCCATCTTTCGCGAATTTGGTATCAATTTCGGGGGTGGCTTCAGCCAGGCCGGCGGCTCAGGGAGCCCCTTTGAGTCCTTTTTCTCACAATCAAGCGGTTGCGGTCCTGGTAGCTGCGGCAGCAGAGGCTTTCAGCAGCAACCGGCAAAGGGGCAGGACATGACCATGGAGTTATGGGTCACCCTGGAGGAGGTCGGCACAGGCACGGAAAGGACCATTGCCCTGGCCCATATCGGCGACCGGGTTTCGGTGAAAATTCCAGCCGGTATCGAGTCTGGCAAAAAACTGCGGGTTTCCGGTAAGGGCGCTCCCTCCCAGATGGGGGGCCAGGCCGGCGATCTTTTCCTCAAGATAAACGTCCAACCCCATGCCATTTTTCAGCAGGATGGCACTACCCTCATCTACGAAACAAAGATCCCCTTCACTCAGGCGGCCTTAGGAACCAAGGTGGCCGTGCCCACCTTGGACGGTAAGGAGCTTAATGTCAAGATTCCGGTGGGCATGCAGCCTGGCGGCAAACTACGCCTGAAAGAAAAGGGTCTTCCCAAGGGCCCCAAAGGACCAAATGGCGACCTCATGGTAAAAATCAATATTGAGGTGCCGAAAGAGCTGTCTGAAGAACAGCAAAAACTCCTGGAAGAACTGCAAGAAGCCGGTTTGTAATCTTTTTCACCCCTGTTGCGTCAAGCATGAAATGGCGCATGTCTGCCAGGCACGGCCTGATGGGCATGGTGGTGCCATGTGGGTCACGTCGTAACAACGCTGGGCGCAAAAAAAGGCCAGGCAGAATATGTCAGTCCAGGTTGAGGCAACATAACGCCGCTCCAGCAATGGCTCACATGGCCTGATCCCCTTTCACTTCACAGTAACAAAAACCGTGGCAGTATCACGGGGCAGGGTCCCTCTCCTCCTCATCGTCATCAGCAAAAAAGCCCCAGGACCCAGGGTCTGTTTTCCGTGCAGCCTTGTCATTTTGCCCCTGCTGACCTTCGGCGGCCCTGAGCTCGACCATGCAGGTTAAGGCCCGCTCAAACCCAGGCAGCAACTCGAGACCTCGAGCCAAGAACCCTTCGGCCTCCTTGAATTTTTTCTTTTTTACCAAGAGACAGCCCCCCTCCACCATGGCGGGGACAAACTCCGGATCCTTATCCAGGGCCATGCTCAAGCTCTCAAGGGCCAAATCAACCTTGTGGCGTTGAACAAGGTTAAGGGCATAGTTATAGTCAAGACGGGCCTGACGCTGGGCCGTGGTTCTCTCGACAATCTCCGGGTGCAACTCGGCGTTCACCTCCTCCCTGGTTTTTTCGTGGAGCATGACCTTAATTTCACCATGCAGGACATCCCCAAGATTATGGGTATAACCCAACCCCCTGTGAATAATTCCATCCCCACTGACAAGGAGGATGGAAGGCATCACATAAACACCTAGTTTGTCGAAGGAATGTCTTTCACTGTCCACATACACGGGGAAATCTATCTGCACACGGGCCATGACCTCTTCAACAAGGGATACCTGTTCGGGCTGGACAAGAACTGCAGCCAATTCAATATTTCGTTCTTGATAAAATGGGAGGGCCTCCTGCATATAACCGAGGACCTCAATGGCGCGCTCTCTTTTCGTATCAATATCCGCCCCCCAAAAGATGAGGACAAGGGGTCGTTTTAGCCCCCCATCAAAGTCCTTCAGTTCCCCGGAGACAAACTCCTGGAAGCGCAGATGGGGAAGGGGGTCATTCTCCTCCACATACAGAAAGGAGAATGCCAGGCCAGCTTGCAGAATGAGCAAAAGAACCGCCACCACAACTGGGAAAAGAGATATTTTGCGTCCCATACAATGACCTTTAAATAAGGATTTCCGTGGTCAAAAGTCCACAACCGTGTCCAGGAGACTTCATGCCTTGCGGGCCGGCCAAGGGCAGCCCATGGCCATCATACAATTTCCATCAGGGGTATCTTGAAAATTGTCCCGTCATCACCTACACTTTATGGGTGTTGGCGTATACCACAAACAATCAAACTCTTCAGGTGAGCATTATGAACGTTATCACTGCCATTGAAACACGCCGGTCAGTAAAGCATTATGACCCAAATCATCGCATGCCAGAGGAGGAGGTTGAGAAAATCATCTCCCTTGCCATGCTTTCCCCCACTGCCTTCAACATCCAGAACTGGCGCTTTGTGGTGGTAAGGAATCCTGACCAGCGCCGGAAAATCCGGGCAGTGGCCTGGGACCAGGCCCAGGTCACAGACGCCTCGCTCTTTGTGATTCTCTGCGCTGATATGGGTAGCTGGCAAAAAGAGCCCGAACGCTATTGGCACAATGCCCCCCAAGAGGTTCAGGATTTTATTGTCCCTGCCATTGACGGCTATTACCGTGAAAAACCCCTGGTCCAACGGGACGAGGCCATGCGCTCATGCGGCATTGCCGCCCAGACGCTGATGCTCGCAGCCAAGGGCCTGGGCTACGAATCCTGCCCCATGGACGGCTTTGACTTTGCTGAGGTGGCAAAGCTCATCAACCTGCCGGACGACCATGTCATTGCCATGTTTGTTGCCATCGGCAGGGGGACTAAGGAGGCCTGGCCCCGTGGTGGTCAAATTGGCAAGGATGAGGCCGTGATCATTGATGGTTTTTAGTTTTTCCCCGACACAGTTTTCTCCCCAGGGTGGGGAGAAAACCCGGCAACCAGCGGCAACCACAGCCCCATGCCCCCCCCAGGGCATCTTGCCAGGCGCGCAGTTCGTCGGCATCGCAACAGAGCGCCTCTGCTGTCATCCGGAGCAGAGGGGTTGGGGGCTGTGTAAAAAAGAGACAGGAAAGCAATAATCCCTTAAATCTTCTTGATGTTCTCCACGAGCTCACCAATCTGAAAGCCCAGGGAGATGCATTGCTTGCCATCCATACATCTCTGGGCATCATCACTTTCCAGATAGGTCTGGAGATGGTGGCCTTTTTGCTTGAGGTCAACAACCCAGGCCCCCTTCTCATCGCTGTAGTCAACATCAAGATCAATGCCACAGACCCCGATATCAGGATAAATTGTTGTTATCTTCCGACATAATTCTTCTTTGGTCATCATGGCTCAACCTCCCAGAATATTTCTCTAAAAAAATCATCATTATCGTCTGCAATCAACCTTAGGACTTACACAAACAATAATCATTGTTACAGGTGTGGCAATATGGACATCCCCTGGTTCATGGCAGGAATAGAAAAATGAAGGGAGGCGGGAAGATTTTTGCGGAGACAGATACACCTTATCCCCCACAGGAAGCCCAGTAAAATGGATATATGGGGGCATGCGCAAAAAGAAGGCCCTTCGTCAATTTATGGGAATGACCTTGTTTTTTTGCCACGGAAACCACGGAAGAAATGCCTGGGAGAGGGAGGATGTCAGCCTTCAAAGTCGCGGCTAACCATCTTTACAAACAAAGAGTCTCTTCCCGGACTTTGACGATGAACAAAAAAAAGGGGGCAGTTTAAACTGCCCCCTTTTCTTAATTATGACCGTGGATACCTCTACAGACCGCTGCCGGTAATGCGCTCCAAGGCCTCAAGATAGCGGGCCCCTGTTTTTTCCAGAATATCTGCGGGCAGGGTCGGGGCCGGCGGGGTTTTATCCCAATCAAGCCCAGAGAGATAGTCGCGCAGAAACTGCTTATCAAAACTTGCCTGACCGCGCCCGGTCTCATACTCATCCTCGGGCCAAAAGCGCGAACTGTCAGGGGTCAGCACCTCATCGATGAGCATGAGTTTACCATCATACCAGCCCAACTCAAATTTGGTGTCGGCAATGATGATTCCCTTGGAACGGGCATAGTCAGCAGCCTTTTCATAGAGCCGCACGCAGACATCGGCAATCTGGGCGGTCTCCTCTTTACCCACCAGCTCCTCCATCTGCGCCACGGAGATATTTTCGTCATGGAGTCCCTGTTCCGCCTTGGTGGAGGGGGTAAAAAGTACCTGGGGAAACTTATCAGACTCCTGCATACCTTCGGGAAGTTTAAAACCGCAGACAGTGGTGTCCTTCTGGTACGCCTTCCAGAAGGAGCCGGAGATATAGCCCCGGACAATACACTCCACCGGCAGGGGCTGGGCCTTTTTCACCAGCATGGAACGACCCTGGAGAACCTCCTTGTATGGCGCACAGACGGCCGGATACTCGTCAGGATCGGCGCTGATCAGGTGGTGGGGAATAATATCACCAAGCAGATCGAACCAAAACAGGGAGAGTTTGGTAAGGACACTGCCCTTATTGGGGATGGGTTCGTTCATAATCACATCGTAGGCAGAAATACGATCAGTGGCCACAATCAGCAGCTTGTCGTCAACCTCATAAAGGTCACGAACCTTGCCGCGGCTGATGAGCTTTAAACCTTCTAAGTTTGTTTGTGTTACAGATTGGGTCATGGGATTTTCCTTTTTTAAAATTAAATTGTTGGGCATTTTTAACATAAAGTGGGTCTGGCAGAAAGTTTCTTTTGGGTCACCCCCGCCATCTCCGATAATCTTATTATTGATATTTGGGCAAAACAATCAGCTCCTTTTAAACCATTTCTTCACCTCATCCGGGGAAAAGAGACGGTACACAGGCCGGCCATGGGGACAATGGGAAAAGACATCAGCAGCCAGCATCTGCTCAACAAGGGCCACGCCTTCTTCGGGCAGGAGGGAGTGGTTCGCCTTTACGGCAGCCTTACAGGCCATGGTGGCCAGGATATCTTCAATGCGAGTGGCCCGTGAGGAGGAAAGGTCAGGGGCCACATATTTGTCGACAATACCGGTGAAGATCTCCAGCGGCCCGAGACGGGCAAGGAGGGAGGGAACCGCCTTGATGACAAAGGTCTCGCCGCCGAACTCAGAAATATCCATCCCCATCTCGGCAATTTCATCCTGATTTTTCTGGAGGGCCAGAACCTGGGCGGGGGTGCACTCCACCATCTCGGGAAAGAGAAGGGCCTGGCGGGCAATGGCCTGACTGGCTAACTGCTTTTTTAATCTTTCAAAGAGGAGCCGTTCATGGGCCGCATGCTGATCAATAACCACCAGCCCTTCACCACTGGCACAGAGGATATATGATTCCAGGTATTGACCGATATAGCTGATGTGACCAAGGGGCGAAGGTGTACAGGCCTCTGTCTCGGCTTTGCCAGGCCGGGTATCTGGGTCCTGATCACGGTGATCAGGGGAGGGATGGGGCTGGGGCTGGGGATCGGCAAGCGGTGACACCTTCACATGTCCAGAGCCGTTGGGGGGGAGATCCAGTATGGCCCTTTGGGACGGGGCAAAGAGGGGGGCGGCTTGCCGCTGCTGCCCAGGGTTAACTGGCAATGGCTCCCTGCTCTGCACCGGGGCAGGGCTCAGCGGGCGGCCATGGGACAGCCCGAACAGGGCCCCTTTCACCTGGTCCTGATACCCTTCCAGGCCTTGACGGACGGCCTCCACCACTGCCTGATGGATGGCGTGGGAGCGATGGAAACGGATCTCCTGTTTGGTGGGATGGACATTGACATCCACCTCATCAAGGGGGGCTGAAACCATAATAACACCGGCAGGCCGTCTGCCCTTCATATAATAGCCGCGGGCACCTTCGCTCACCGCATGA
This sequence comes from Pseudomonadota bacterium, assembly GCA_030597865.1. Taxonomy (GTDB): domain Bacteria; phylum Desulfobacterota; class Desulfobulbia; order Desulfobulbales; family SURF-16; genus BM506. The sequence continues at coordinate 6,798 of JAUVQZ010000087.1, forward strand.
TTGATCATCCGGTCACGCACCGGACGGCCCACAACAAAGAGGCGCAACCTGGCAGCCGGACCAACAGTCTCATCGGGCGAGAGCAACCAACCGTGCACAGCGATGTCCCCGGCCGTCCCCGGTTTTTGCCAGGCAATCTCCAGAAGGCTGTTGGCATGTCTGTGGTTAAGAATGATGGCTACCCGCCGTTCAAGGCTGTCACTCGGGGCAAATGAAAGCACCTCCCTACCATCAACATGATAGCGAAAACCCACCCCTGGCTGGGCCAGGGCAGCACAGACCACCACCTCTTCGATATGGGAAAGCTCGGTGCGTTTTGTCTTGAGGAATTTACGGCGGGCAGGGACATTGCCGAAGAGATTGCTGACCTCCATGACCGTACCCTGGCTGCAACCCATCTCATGCACCTTTCTGACCTGACCATAGCGCACCTCTGCCAGGGTTCCGAGCTCAGCCCCGGCCCTTTTCGAGGTGATGACAAGCCTGGAGACCGAGGCAATGGACGGCACCGCTTCGCCCCGGAACCCCAAGGTACTGATGGCGTCCAGATCAACCGCCTTTTTCAGCTTACTGGTGGCGTGTCGTTCAAGGCAGAGCAGGACATCATCCTGGTCCATGCCCTCACCATCATCAATAACCCGCAGAAGGCGGGTGCCCCCCCCCTCCACCTCAACGGTAATATTACGGGCCTGGGCGTCAATACCGTTCTCAACGAATTCTTTTATCACCGAGGCCGGCCTTTCAATGACCTCACCGGCCGCAATCTTATTGGCAAGGTCCTCAGGGAGGATTTTTATCTTGGACACAGCAAAACCCTATTTGAGATAGCTCTCAATATGGAGATCAAGCCAGGAGGCATCCCACCACTCCAACGGATCAACCATGATGCCATTGACCAGCATGGAAAAGTGGAGATGATCCCCACCGGCCATGCCTGTGGTCCCTGAGGAACCGAGAAGACCGTTCTTGTCAATGATCTCCCCCTGGGAAACAGCAATCTGGCTCATATGGGAATAGAGGCTGAAGATGCCGGTGCCATGATCAAGAACAACGGTATTGCCATAGATTCCACGGTAGTCGGCATAGATCACCTTGCCCCTGTTGGCCGCCTTGATCGGGGCATGACGCACCGAGGCGATATCATTGCCGAGGTGGACCTGGCTATCTATCTTCTTGCCCTTATACATATAGGAGCGGCGATCGGCAAAGTTCGCCCGCCCGGCGCCTGCCATGCGGCCAAATCTGCCACTCCATAGCTTCTCCGGGATGGACAGGGAGCAGAGTTCACGAAATGTTGCATTGTTCTCCTGGCGAACCGTGTTGTTCACATAGAGGTATTGTTCGACATTGGAGCCCGCCATCTGCGGGTAGTACTGGGAAAATTCCGGTATTTTAAGCTCAAGGAATGAATCCGGGATATTGATGGTATCCTGTTTGATGGCCCTCTTTTTGACAATCATCCCAAAGGGGGCCTTGCCTTGATTACCGGCGCCATCCACGGCCAGGACATGGGCGTCCGTAATTCTTTCCGTATCAAAAGGTAGGCCTATCATGGCTCCATAGATATCCACCTTGCCTTGGACGGGAAAACCGGGGTGAAAATAACCATTAACACTGACACCATGGCGAGGCACCTCCTCGGACATCTTGTACATGACCACGCCGGCCCCCCCCTGTTTGATATAGCGGGGGGAATCAAGTTTGGTCACCCTGGGCGGTTTGGTGTCAAACTCCACAGGGAGTATGACCTGGATCTCGTTACCTGCTCCGAAACGCCAATAGGAGTAATCACGGGCATTGATAACCACCTGGGCCGGGCCATCAGCAAGGCCGAGATGCGCCGTGTCAAGGCTGACGGTGGAAAGCATTTCCCGGGGGCCGGCCTGGCCAATCCAGCTCCGGCGAGGAAAGATCTTGTCAACAACCGACACGATGTTATTGCCTTGAACAACGGTGACCTGAACATGGCGCAAACCGCTTTTCTGGTCTGCAGCCTCAAAGTGAAGGTCGGTGAGGCCACCAATTAACTGGGGTAAGGGAGTCGGGGTAAGGGTGGGTTGCTCACGCTCGTTAACGTAAAACAGCAAGGCAACCGCAATAAGAAACACTAAAATTACCACTGTCATAAAAATGGCGGAACCAGTGTTCTTTGCCCGGCTGCTCTTACTTGCCGATAACAATCCCATATGTCTTCTCCAGATATGTTAATTTTTTATCACAGGGTGCCTTTAATGAATCAGGAGAGGCAGCTCCCCGCAACAGCAAGGCATCCCCCTCCCAAAAGACATTTTAAACTTATTTATAGCAACAACAAAACTACCCTAAAGCCTGACCAGGGCAAAGTTTTTTCTTGCATAACCAGCCACCTGCAACTACTTTTGCTACTTATAATAACCATCGACACTTACCATGAAACGTGATCATTTCCATACCATAATTATCGGTGCAGGTCCGGCCGGTCTGAGCTGTGCCCGCGCCTTGGCCGCCAAGGGCAAACGGGTTCTGGTCTGTGAAAAGAACAAATACATCGGCCCCAAAATCTGCGCCGGTGGCGTGACCTTGGCAGGCCTGGGCCAGGCCATACCAAGCCAGCTCGTTGAGCGACAATTCCCCATCCAAAATGTTTCATCAACCTTCCAGAAAACAAGACTTATTGGCCAGGAACCCCTGGTGTCAACGGTGAACAGGAAGGACCTTGGCCAATGGATGGCCGCAGCAGCAACTGAGGCCGGGGCAATAGTTCTCAGCGACACAGCCGTCCGTGAAATAACCACCACTGAAGTAGTTACCAGCAAAGGGGCGTACGGTTTTGACTTTTTGGTGGGGGCCGACGGCTCAAACTCCCAGGTGAGGCGCTTTCTCCATCTTCCGGTCCAGAAAATAGGGGTGGGTATCCAGTACCACATCCCTGCCTCCATGCCAGAGATGGTATGGCACCTTGATCCCAGACAGTTCAACACCGGTTATTGCTGGATTTTTCCCCAGGCCCACCGAACCTCAGTGGGGGCCTATTGCTTTCGCCGGGACATGGCCCCCAAGACCCTTAAAAGCCGTCTCCATACCTGGCTTGACAGCCAAGGCATTGATTACCACGGATTAAAACCAGAGGCTGCAAATATCAATTTTGATTATCGGGGCTGGAGATTTAATAATTTTTTCCTGGCCGGCGATGCCGCCGGTTTGGCATCCGGGCTGACAGGTGAGGGAATCCTGCCGGCCATGATTTCCGGCGAGGAAATTGCCGCCACCATCATTGACCCACAACATCAGCCGCACCGGCTTAACAGGCTTATAAAAAACCATAAGCGTCATACCCGCCTCCTGCTCCTAGCCGGCAAAAACAGGTTTGGCTGCCAGCTCATCATGGAGGGCCTGATTCTTGCACTCAAACTGAAACTCATCCCCTTTTCCGCCCTGGAAATGGCTCATTAGGAACCTTGTCATGACAGCCCCACAAAAGAAAAACACCCTGCTCTATAATATTATCTTTGTCGTGGTCGGCGGCGCCCTGCTGCTTTTTCTTCTCCGCGCCCCAGAAGAAAGCACGGCGCGAATGCCCTATAATGACGACCATGAACGTTTCTACAGCATGGCCAAAAAAGAGGCTGAGAAGTTTTGCGAGTCATGCCATAACCCGGAGGGGGATGTCCCCCTCGCGCCAGACCATCCCCCCAAATACCGCTGCCTCTTCTGCCATAAAAAAGTTGAAAGATAAAAGGTAGAAACGAATGGCAGAGAAAAAATCCGCCCATATCAGCCTGGCAGACTTGGAGCAAACCATGGCCTTTGGCTTTCACATCGGCACCATGGCCCAGGCCGGCGATATCCTTCTTCTCACCGGCGATCTCGGTGCTGGTAAGACCACGCTGACCCAGGCCATCGGCAGGGGCTTACAGGTTGCCCCCGGCTGCTATATCACCAGCCCCACCTTCAGCCTCCTCCATGAATATCCGGGCCGC
>JAUVQZ010000209.1 GCA_030597865.1 Pseudomonadota bacterium
CGAGGCCCCTTCAGTAAAGGAGCTGGTGGAGGCGGAGACAGGTTCCTTATAATGCCTGGTCAAGGCGCTTCGATGGTAGGAGCAACAACCCTGGGAGCCATGGCTATGGGGAAGGCAGCCGTGGACCCCCAAGGCCGCATACATGGCGCCGATGGGCTGGCAAGTCTTGGCCGGATTAATGGACAAGGCCTTGCGCTCCGTTATTTCTTTAGGTGTATGTCGTAATAGCATTGATCAATCCTCAATGAATGCGGGGTAAATTAAATTCGAACTCGCTTTTTAAGCTGGAAATAGGATTTTTCTCTGTAGGATCATGTGCTTCGACAGGCTCAGCACGCCCCAAGCTGTGCTGGGCACCGGTCCCTGAGCCTGTCGAAGGGTTATTCCCAGCCATAGGTGGCGGAGAGCTGCGGATCTTCCTGCCAGGGGGCCTTCATATAGCTCCAGACCTTGGAGCCCACCAGGCGGTCAATCTCTTGATAGAAATTGATGGCGCCCTTGAAGCCGGCATAGGGGCCGCCGGAGTCGTAGCTATGGAGCTGCTTCATCGGCACCCCGGTCTTCTGGATGGAGTATTTCTCCTTGATACCGGCACAGAAGATGTCAGGTTTCATGATTTCCACCAGCTTCTCGGCCTCATACTGGTTGAGATCATCGATGATCAGGGTACCCTTGTCCATGTCAGAGGCCAGGCCGTCATAATGCTTGAACTTATAACCCGCATCCTCCAGGGCCTTGATTTCCTTGGCGCTCTTGCGCGGCCTGAAACGACTGTCATCCGCCTCCACCACAAGCTCCTCGATGTTACGACTGTCGGCGTCCAGCTTGATGTTGGGGATGACCTGACGGCCCTCGTAATCATCACGATGGGCGAACTCGTAACCGGCGGAGATGGTTTTCATGCCCATCTCATTAAAGAGGCCCTGGTAATGGTGGGCCCGGGAGGCGCCGACAAACAGCATGGCGGTCTTGCCCTTGGTTCTGGTGAGGACATCGGTCTGGGCCGCCATGACATCGGGCATCTCCTCGCTAATGACCTCTTCCACCTTGGCAATGAGCTTTTTGTCGCCAAAGTACTCGGCAATCTTGCGCAGGGACTTGGCCGTGGATTCGGCGCCAATGAAGTTCACCTTGATCCACGGGATGCCGTACTTGGTCTCCAGCATATCGGCCACGTAGTTAATGGAGCGATGGCACATGACCGCATTGAGGTCAGCGGTATGGGACGAGGCAAACTGGTCATAGGTTGAGTTGCCGGAAAAGGTTGAGATACAGGTGATACCGCATTTGTCAAAGATCCGGTCGATCTCAAAACCGTCGCCACCGATGTTATACTCACCCAACAGGTTGATCTTGAATTTACCCGGCTTTACCTCGTCGTTTTCGCCGACAATATGCCTAAAGACCTGGTTGTTGGCAATGTGATGGCCGGCAGACTGGCTCACCCCCTTATAGCCCTCGCAGGAAAAGGCGTAGACATTGCAGTCCCCGAATTTCTCCTTCATCTGCCTGGCCACGTTATGGATATCATCACCAATCAGGCCCACCGGACAGGTGGCAAAGACCGCTATGGACTTGGGATGAAAGAGGTCATAGGCCTCCTGGATGGCCGCCTCCAGCTTTTTTTCACCACCAAAGATGATATCCTGCTCCTGCATATCAGTGGAGAAGCAGTAGTTGATAAAGTTCTCACCGTCCGGGCCGGGATCGGTCTGGTTACGACGGGTCAGCCAGGCGTAAAAACTGCAGCCGATGGGGCCATGCACCAGGTTGACGATGTCGCGGGTGGGGCCCATGATAACGCCCTTGCAGCCGGCATAGGTGCAGCCGCGCATGGTGATGATACCTGGGGTGGTCCGGACGTTGGCCGTGATCTCCGGCGTGTTGTTCTCCAAGGCCTCGTTAATCATTATTTGTTTGGCGCGTTTGCGGGCCACCTTGGGCGGATACTTCTTCAGCAATTCCGCTTTGACATCGGCAGGGTCCCACTGCACCATTTTTGTATTGGTCGCTGTTGCCATTCTCATACTCCTTATAAATTGGCTTTTTGTGAACTATCGTTTAAAAAGCCGGAAATCAGGCGATGGCTTTTCCGCCTGTCTCACCCGTCCTTACCCGCACAGCATCTGCCAAAGGCACGATAAAGACCTTTCCATCTCCCGGCATGCCGGTCTGGTTCGTGTTAATAATCGTATCCACCACACACTCCACCATGTCGTCTGTCACTACAGCGGTAAGGAGGCGTTTGGGATAGAGCTTACCTTTTTCCCCAAGTAGGGCAGCTGCTTCCTCATGGCCCTGTTCGGCTCCTTCAAGGATGTCGGGATTGACAAAGCCTTTGCCACGGCCATGGGCCTCATGGGCAAAGAAGGCATCAACCCCGCAATCGGTGAGGGCCTGCTTGGTCTGGTTCATCATGTTTATACGCACAACGGCGATCACTTCTTTCATGCCGGCACCCCCTCAGATGCCGCCGCTGTCTCCTTGACTCCAGAACTGATTGTGTAGGATTCCTCTACGTCACTGATAAAAATTTTACCATCGCCAAAAGCTCCCTTGTCTGTAGTACGGGCTGTGTCCATGATGGTGTCAATGACGAATTCTTTATCTGCTGCATTCACCACACTCATGAGCATAACCTTGGGAAGCTCGTCATAGGTAACATCGCCAATCTTGATGCCGCGTTGTTTACCACGGCCGGCAACTGCATATTTTGTCACAGCAGGAAAGCCTGCATCCATAAGCGCTGCCATAACAGCATCAGCCTTTTCTGGTCGAATAATTGATCGAATCATTATCATCATAACTATATCTCCAACTTGCCGGCACAGTAGTTTTCTTGCCAGTATGTTCTTGTAATATAAATAAAAAGAATCTTTTCAGGTTGCTTATGCAGCTTGCATCAAGCCATATTCCATAAGCAATTCTTCAAGTACCTCGATCTCCATCGGGGTGGGAATAACAAAGTCCTCGTTTTCATCAATTGCCCTGGCAAGATCACGGTAAACTTGAGCCTGAGACACCTCGGGATCCCATTCGATAACGGTCTTACGGTTAATCTCAGCTCGCTGTACGTCGTTTTCGCGAGGCACAAAGTGGATCATCTTGGTGCCCAGTTTTGCGGCAAATTTCTCGATCATTTCTGCTTCATTATCCACGGCGCGGGAGTTACAGATCAGGCCGCCTAAACGAACACTACCGGAGGCTGCAAACTTAACGATACCTTTGCTGATGTTATTGGCCGCATACATGGCCATCATCTCACCGGAAACAACGATATAAATTTCTTCTGCCTTACCGTCACGGATAGGCATGGCGAATCCGCCACAAACCACGTCGCCAAGAACGTCATAAAATGCGTAATCCAGCTCCTCACTTTCTTCATAAGCACCCAAAGACTCCAACATATTAATAGAGGTGATGATTCCACGGCCGGCACAACCAACTCCCGGCTCAGGTCCACCGGACTCAACACACCAGGTACCTCCATAACCAAGTTTACGGATATCGTCGAGTTCCACATCTTCACCCTCTTCACGCAGGGTATCGAGTACGGATTTCTGGGCAAGACCTCCCAGCAGCAGACGGGTTGAATCCGCCTTGGGGTCACAACCAACCACCATAATTTTACGCCCTAATTCAACTAAACCGGCCACTGTATTCTGAGTGGTGGTTGACTTGCCAATACCGCCTTTTCCGTAGATAGCTATTTTCCTCATGGTCAATCTCCTTTAAGTGAAATTTGGTGACTGCTTTGTTATATCTTCCAGCCGCCATTATTTTTTTGAGATACCTTCTTATCAGGTAGCTCGTGGTTTCCTTGTTACACTTTGGACTATTACAAGGCCTGTGCCAGAAGGTATGTTTTTTTAATATCTTGTGATATCAAATAGTTGCGTGGGTGTTGCGGCGCGGAGGCGGTCGTTGCGGACTACACCATTTTGGTGGCCTTACTGACATTTTGAGCATAACCTTACAAAATGGTAGGTGGGTTCTGTGGAAATCAGTACTGTCCGGTTGAGAAATTTGCAGTCAAAAGCGGAAGGAAGTAACTGCATTGAAACACCGTTTATGTTCAGAAGTGCTCTTGTGCATAGGTAGGTCAAAGAAAAATCAGTCCCAAATTATGGATTCATGAAGGGATGGGGGGTGTTTTCATAAAGCAGAGCGATTTGTCCTGTTGGAAGTGAGGAAAAATAAAAAAACAAAAATGTATAATCGGTGCAACGATACAACACAAAAATGTAGCAACTGCTCTTGTGTCTTGCCCCTTAACCGTCTATCCCGGCGTGGTATGCTTCTTGCTTATTGTTTTTATTCAATACGCGAAACCCTGGTCTGGAAGAGGCCGTAGGGTTCTTCCAAGCTAGAGGTTATCTATGACTACTAAGGACGAAAAGACATTGTCAAATTTGAAGTTGTCGGCAGCGTGCCATCTGGAAACTCTGAAAATTCGTGCTCTGTCAGATATCTGCAAACTGATCGGACGGGCTGTTCATTTTGATACTACTCTGAGTAGAATATTAAGGGTGCTTAACGATATTTTACAGATGGAACGCGCCACCCTTGTTCTTCTTGACCCAAACAAGCAACGACTATCCATCAGGGCTTCCTACGGTCTAAGCATTGAAGAAGAGCGGAGAGGCATATATGGGCTTTCCGAGGGTGTTTGTGGCCAGATTTTTCAGTCAGGGTCACCATGTGTTATCCCTGATATCAACAGTGAACCCCTGTTTTTAAATCGTACCGGGGCCAGAAGCCAGGTCAAAAAAGAGGGGCTCTCTTTTCTTGGAGTACCTATAAAGGTGGAAGAAGCAACTGTCGGAGTACTTACTGTAGACCATCTCTTTGGACCCGATGTCTCCTTTGAAGAAGATATGAGTTTTCTAGAAAGTCTGGCGACTCTGGTCGGCCAGTTTCTGGTACTCCACCATGCCATCTCCCAAAAAGAAGAGAAG
>JAUVQZ010000221.1 GCA_030597865.1 Pseudomonadota bacterium
CATAACAGTCCACCAGAAAATTTTGAAAACGGCCCTGCCGGGTTAAGCCGCGCATCCGCACACTTTCAAACACCCTCTTGCGGATCGTTGCCGATTCAACAAGGTAGGGATCGTAAAAAAGCTTCCTTTGCAGGTGGCAACGTTTCAAAAAGGCATCAATGAGTTCTTCTTCATGGAGCAGGATGTAGATCCGAATCAGATCAAAGCTGATCCTCTTTTCGAGAATGAATGAGTAGTGGCGGACCATGTCCTGGTACTCAAGGGTGTCCTCTTCAATGAGCTTACGAAATCCGAAATAGCTGTTGGCCATTTCACTTTTAAGCTCAATGGCCAGATAGTCTTCAAAATCGCCCAGACCCATGGCATCTTCCCTGGAATAATGCAGGGCATCTTCACCCCAAATCAACCCTCTTTCAATGAAGAGTATAGCAAAAGGGGGTGCCGGGAAAAAGTCTATTTTAAGATGAGCGGCCCGCTAGGGGAATAAGAAGGTCAGGCAGAGATATGCTCAGCAGCGAGCATGGTGTCGATAAAGCTGAGCAGGAACTCGCGCTGGGCCGGGGTGGCATAGGCGATACATGAACAGTGGAGATTGCTCTCGCTGCGCACCAGCAACTCAACAATGAGCTTATCCTTACTCAGGTCAAAGCCAAAGTAGAAAGGACCGCAGGTATCATGGCCCTGTTGGGCCGCTGACCAGAGATCTTCAGGAAGTTGGAGCCAGAACATGCCCACCATGCCCCCTGGCCTAAGGCTGTTTTTCAGATAGCTGTCAAGATTATCGTGCTCCTGGGCGCTTAACTCATCAATAGTAAATTGGCGCATTTCCCTACTCCCCTCTTCATGGAAGGTGGCCACCCCTGCAAAGGGCGGCCACTGCTTACAATAACCTAGGTATCGAGGTCCCTGACATCACGGCCCTCTTTGAGATCCCTGCCCTCAAGATAGCGGACAATGGACTCGGCTGCCTCCTTGGCCTGATAGACCGCCTTGGCAGCGGTCTGGGGTCCGAGGACAGCGTCACCGGCCGCAAAGACCCAGTCAACATTGGTCTGAAAGGTGGTCTTATCAATGATGTAGGTTCCCCAGCGTGTCAATTCAAATTCTTGACCGGCATCAACCCGATGATCCACATTCTGACTGATGGCAGGAATAACACAATCGGCATCAATAACAAAATGAGAATCTGCCATTTCAACAGGCCTCCTCCGGCCGGAATCATCCGGGGGACCAAGCTCCATCTTTACACATTCAATACCGGTCATCTGGCCATTATCACCCATGACCTTTACCGGGGCAGCGAGGAACTCGACCTTAACGCCTTCCTGCTGGAGGTGATGGATTTCCTCGCTGGAGGCAGGCATCTCTTCGATGGTCCTTCTATAGAGGATGAAGACATTCTGTGAGCCCTCACGCAGGGCAACCCTGGCGCAATCAATGGCCACATTGCCGCCTCCGACAACAACGACATTCTGGCCAATATCCACCTTATTACCGGACAGAACCTCCCGCAGATAATCAACACCATGGATGACCCCTGCCATGTCTTCGCCCTCCACCCCAAGCTTACGACTGGTGTGGGCCCCGACCCCGACAAATACCGCATCAAAACCATGCTCATTTTTCAGTTGTTCCAGGGAAATATCCTTACCAATCACCACATCGTGGACGATTTTCACACCGCAGTCCTTTAGCACGGCAAATTCAGCATTCAAGATATGACGGGGCAGGCGAAAGGGGGGGATACCCACCTTGAGCATACCGCCGATAACAGGCAATGACTCATAAATGGTGCATTCATATCCGGCATGGGCAAGATGATAGGCCGCGGTCATCCCAGCAGGACCAGAGCCGACAATGGCCACCTTCTTGCCCTTCGAGAGGGTACAGGCGGCCCTCAGGTTTTTCTGATGATGAACCATCCAGTCAGACATGAAACGTTCGATGAGACCAATGGCCACGGCCTTACCTTTTTTGGCGCGAACACAGGCGCCCTCACATTGACTCTCATGGGGACAGACCCTGGAACAGATGGCCGGCAACGACGATGTCTCACGCACCTTCCAGTACGCCTCTTCAAATTTACCGTCGGCAACAAGGGCTATAAAGGCAGGGATATCGTTATTGATCGGGCAGCCGATCCGGCAGCCCGGCTTTTTACAATGCAGACATCTGAGGGCCTCGATTTTGACACTTTCTTCGGTGAAACCCAGGCAAACCTCATCATAATTATCTATACGGATTTCAGGAGAAAGTTCAGCACACGTTTGTCGATCAATGGCCATTCTCTCTTTGGCTTTCATTCAAAAAACTCCTTGTTGCTCTTAATATCTAAAAAAATCTATATGTTAATAACAGCGACCTTCTTTTTACACCAGTTGCCAGGAAAAATCATCTTGGTGAATCTACCTAAAAAACGTTTTATAAAAATCGCCACTCCCCGGGTAAAACCATACCTCCACCAGAGACTTCCTTGACAAAGACCAACAGCTCATTCATTGTTAAATTTGAATACTATTGTAAAATAGATAGTGAAATTTTCCTGACATCTGGTTTGATGTCAGGAAAAACAATCAATAATATATTTTCCAGGAAATCTTGCCTGCCCAAGCCTTCCTGCCCCTGGTTATCCCTATGAAAGTTGAATTTATAAACCCTTTTCTTCAAGCGACAAAAAATGTCCTGGAGACCATGTGTCAAACCCAGGTCCACCCCAAAAAAGCCGTATTAAAGAAGGATAAGATTACCTATGGCGATGTTACGGGTATCATCGGCATGGCAAGTTCTGAGGTCACAGGCTGTATGATCCTCAGCTTTTCAGAAAAATGCATTGTCAATATTGTTGCCAAAATGCTCATGGAAGACCCTAAGGATGGTATTGATGATGAGATCATCGATGCCGTTGGTGAGTTGACCAACATGATATGTGGCGGCGCCAAGGCCACCCTTGGCAAGTTGAATCATAAATTTGACCTGGCAACGCCTACCATGATTACGGGCAAAGGGGTGGAGATCGCTACCCTCTCAGAATCACCAACCATTGTTATCCCCTTTGACACGGAACATGGCGGTTTTGTGATTGAGGCCAATCTGGCTGAAAAATAAGGGCCCCATGCCCCTGCATGGCCCATAAAAAAAGCCGCACATAATGTGCGGCTTTTTTTTATGGGGAGCTGGAGACAAATGGTCTGTTAATTACCCTTTCTTTCAGCAACCCGGACGCGGGCCAGGGCGCGCTGCAGTGCAGCCTGGGCCCGGGCCTCATTAATTTTTTCCTGCTGACCCTTGGCCTGGGCCAGGCGTTTTTCCGCCCTTTCCTTGGCACGCAGGGCGCGATCAATATCAATATCAGAACCCTTTTCACAACTCTCCACGATAAAGGTAATCTTGTTACTAGATACCTCACAAAAACCGCCGCTCACCATGAGAAGACGTTCTTTGCCCGCCTGCTTATAGGCCAGTTCGCCGATCTTGATGGTGGAAAGAAAAGGGGCATGGTTGGCAAGAACGCCGAATACGCCGCCAGAACCTGGGGCAGTGACAATATCAACATCTTCACTTACCACCGGGCCTGAGGGGGTTACGACCTCAAGTTCAATTGTTTCTGCCATAGCACAATCACCTCGAATAATGACACCAGGGCATATCCATGCCCTGGCGCCTGTTCAAACCTCTTAAGCAGCCTGAGCCTTGGCCTTGGCTTCTTTCTCAACAGCCTCTTCAATGGAACCAACCATCTAGAAGGAGGTCTCAGACATGTCATCATGCTTGCCTTCGAGGATCTCTTTAAAGCCGCGTACGGTGTCAGCAACCTTAACGAACTTACCGTCCATACCAGTAAAGACCTCAGCAACGGTAAAGGGCTGGGAGAGGAAACGCTGGACCTTACGGGCCCGGCCAACAAGCTGCTGATCTTCCTCGGAAAGCTCATCCATACCAAGGATGGCGATGATGTCCTGAAGGTCCTTATACTTCTGCAAAGAGTTCTGGACATTACGGGCAACCAGATAATGCTCTTCACCGAGAACGTTGGGATCAAGGATACGGGAGGTGGAGTCAAGGGGATCAACCGCTGGATAGATACCAAGCTCAGCAATCTGACGGGAAAGTACAACCGTACCGTCGAGATGGGCAAAGGTGGTGGCAGGGGCAGGATCGGTCAAGTCATCCGCAGGTACATATACACACTGGACCGCGGTGATGGAACCCTTGGTGGTGGAGGTAATACGCTCCTGAAGACCACCAAGATCCGTGGCCAGGGTGGGCTGGTAACCAACCGCTGAAGGAATACGACCAAGGAGGGCGGAAACCTCAGCACC
>JAUVQZ010000026.1 GCA_030597865.1 Pseudomonadota bacterium
TACCCATGTTAAATCCTCCCAATAGTCTATATTTAAAGGCATTAAAACATAACTGGTGGGACAAGTACGGGGCTATCAATTAATAAATCTTCGTAACTTAGGCTGAAGTTCGGTGGTAATCATATAAAAAAAACCGATATACCGGCAGAAAAACTGAGAATTTAATCAAAGCCGTTTCGGCAATTTATTCGGTAGAGTCAAGGGATATGCCACTGGGGGCAGGAATAATCACCCACTACGAAAGGCAGTCATTCTCTTTTGCGGAAAGGGAGATAAGAAACAAAAATCCCCTTGGTGGAATAATTCACAATCAGGGGGCATTCTTCGCCGCCTTTCTTTACAGGGGAGTCACCCCCCTGACAAAACATCATTCTGCCTGGTAGGAGATCATCTCAGCAGTGAAACTGCCGACAATCACCTTGCTCTTGAGCTTGACAGGGATCCGGCGCTCATCCGCACTCAACCAGATGAGGATATTGGCACCTTTACTCTTTTTAAAGACACCGCTGATATGCTTGACATCCGGCTCAATCAAGAAGGTGTCGTAGGATTTTTCATGCATGGTAATGGTCTGTCGGCCCCTGTTATCCAGCCGCCCCATCACACTCTTTTTACCGTCGGTGACCGGCCTCTCCACCATCTGAAGGGCGCTAAAATCTAAGAGCCGGCAATAATAGATCACCGAAAAGGGGTCAAAACTGCCCTCAGGAATGGCAATGGGGGTGCGGGGCCCCTTTTTTTTAAGATTATGGTATTGGGAGGTCTGCTTTTCCCGGTCAAAAAGAACAACAATATCGCGGCTAGATGAGCCTTCCCGCTGTTTTTTGCGGTAATGGAGAGAATGGTTCAGACCAAGATCGGTGTAGCCCTCAACAAGGCCACGAACCTTGTAAAAGGTATCGATGAAGCCACTACTGCGGGTGGTCATCCGGAAATGGCGGGCCGGCTGACCGGCAATACGGGTGTGGGGCAGGACCTCGAGGACGACTTCGCCGGCTGGGATAATGCCCCATTTGAGTTGATAGGTGATCCTTTCGCCAACCCTGAAGGGCACATCCTCTGCCAGACAGCTGTCACCCGCAACAAAGAAGATAGATAAGACCCCAACCCACAGGACAAAAATCCCGGCTAACTGGCTGCGTCCCATACTACCTCTACAAGAGGGCCTTGGCGGCGCCAACCAAGGCATCTCCGGATTCCTGCAGGGGACCCAGGGGTTTTTTCCGAAGGGAGGTTTCATTGATATTGGGCTTGCCGCCCCATAATTTATAGACCACAAACCCCTCATTGAAGACAAAGAGGGAGTGAAACTGCCAGCCGCTCCGATTGGTTTTGCGCTTGAAGCCAAAGAGATCCAGAAAGACACTGCCCCTCCTCTCCGAGCTAAGAACCTCCACCGACATCTCATAGGCCAGACAACCATTCTTGGCCTCTATACATTCCTGAATCCCCCTGTCCAGATCCTCCTTCTTGATGCCCGGGTTGGGCATGAAACGCGCCATGATATCGAGATAGGTCAGTATCTCCATATTAGAAGTGAAAAAGGGATCAAAGCCCAGTTTTTTGAGTCCTTCCAGGTCTGTTTCATAGACCACAATCCTGTCATAGGCAGATTTGGCCTCATCAAAGGAGTCCCAAGGCGACCTGACCTCGTCCAGGGTCGTGGGCAGCAAGGTGGCGCCGCAGCCGGACAGGAAAAGACCGAGCAATACGGACAGCAGGACAAGATGTGTACGGGCAGCCATGTGCAATATTCCCCCCAAAAGATCATGCAATGTCAGGCGGGTACGCCTGTTTCAATGAGTATATAGCGAAAGGCAAGGGGAGATACAGCAGATTCTTTGCAGGTGTAAAAAATGGCGTAATCAGGAAAGAGAAGGCCATCAAATATCAGAAGGCGTAGCGCAGTTCAGCAAAGAGGCGGTCATTATCACCGATATCCTGGAACAGGGCCTTGTCGCCATCCTGATAGGTGATGAGGCCTGCTGTCATGGTGATCTCATCCGTCCAGTCATAGACGGCGCTGAGGCGCTGGAAGGCGCCGCCATTGCCGGTGATGCCATAGGTGGAAAAGAGGGCGGTGAGCTGCAATTTATCGTTATACAGATCGCGGCTTATGCGCAGGACATACTGAAAATCGTCCTGGCGTTCATAAACCGGGGCCTCCTCCAGGCGATAATCAAAGGCCAGGATATGGCGGTTGACAAGCTCCAGGGAGATGACGGTCTCGGAGAGGCCCTGATACTCGGCGCCCAGCAGGGCATCAAGGCGATTCTTCTTGCCCACGTCGATACTATACTCAAGGCCGTCAAGATAGGCGGCCTCAGCCTTGATCAGCCAGTTGCCCCTGGCAATATTAAGGGCGGAACCCAGCATGCCGATCCTGCTGTGGCTTAAGGCAGGGCCGCTGCCTGTTATCTCAAGGTGGGCCTGGTCATCAAAGAAAGAGCCGCCATAGAAAGAGAGATCCCAGCCTTGAAAGATACCATTGGCTGCCAGGGCAAACTCCTGATTATCCCAGGCCACGGAGTACTCCTGTTCAGAGGGGGCAGGCCCAGGGGCCTGATAGAAATCATTGCCAAAGACCGGCACCTTGTGGAAGCGCAGCTCGTGGCTGATAATGGCGCTGAGATTCCAGTGGCCCAGATAATAATCGACCTTGCTCATGGTCACCGGCAGACGCAAATCCCTGATATCCACCAGGCCCGGCTCCCTGTTATCCAGGGGATTAAGGATGTCTGTCACCCGGATATTATCCGACTTGCCCCAGACCACGATCTGGCGGCCAAGCTTGATATCCAGCTTATCGGTCAGGGAGCCCTGGACATAGGCCTCGGTTATTTCAAATTCATCCTCATACTCATCCAGGACCTGGTCGCTATACTCCTGCCGGTCCCGCAGGCTGTAGATCGAATCATAAAAGGCCTTGGCGCCAAGCTTGGCAAGCCAATCCCCTCCCAGCTTCAGATCCGCACCAAGATCCGCCGTGGTCCGCAGCTTGGAAAAGCCGCGCTGATCAGTGGCGCCGGCCTCAGGGCGGTGGTGACTGAAATTATAGGACACGGCCTGGGTCAGAGCGCCGGAAAGCTGGAGCCAGGCCGGCAAGAGACTGGGCGCCGATTGTTCAGGCGGACTGGTTCCAAATCCATCATCCTCGCCAAAGCCTGCCAGGGCATCATCAAGATCGATGCCACCCTCCATTGCCGACCCATCGCCAAAGCCATCCAGGATGGCATCGAGATCATCCGCCCCAGCCATGCCAGGCCAAAGAAAGAGCATGAGCCAACCCAAAGCCAGCAACCATTTTGGTGTGGGAATGTGCATACGCCTTTGCCCTACAGCCCCTTTTCAATTCGACGGATGGTGAACATGTCCTCATCAATGGCCTGGTTCATCTTGACATTTTGCCAGCGCAGGATGGTCCTATGGGTGGTCTTTTTGCTCTTGGTGCTCTTCATATGGGTCTCAACGGCCACCCAGATACCATCGACCTGTTCAAGCTTCTTGACCTCCATGTACTTAATCTTCTTGCCCGCCTTGACCCAGTGCACGGCGCGAACCGGGAAAAAAATATCCTGCCTGATAAAGAGCACGGACTTGGTATAGCCGTAGCGCTCCTCCACCACCTTGTTGATTGGCGTGGTCTCCACCAGCCAGACCTTATGGCCGTCAACAGTGGACTCCTTGAGCAGTTTATAGCTCCACTCATCAAGGACCCGGCGGTTCATATCGGCATAGGAAAAATCAGAGCCCATGAAGGCCGATGTCTTATCGGACGAGGCGATGCGCTTGGTCTTGTGGAGCTCCGGCAGGTAGATCCACTGGTCATCATCCTTTTCGCCGCTGTAATAATCATAGGTGAGAAAGGCGGTGTCGCGCACATCCGCCGGTTCAACAAAAAACTGGGCCCGCCAGGTATCGTCCCCCTTATCCATGATAAAGGACTTAAGCAGGCGCTTACGCTGATGACCGTTTTTATCGATGAGAATCATCTCCGAGTCCACGGTGATATTATCGCCGTCATCCCGGGCATCGGCCCTCTCGACAATCTCCCGGGCCGTCAGGGTCTGGGCCTGGGCCTGAACCGGCAGGGTGCCGGCGAAGAGCAGGAGGATGGCAGGGATAAACAGGTATCTCAGCCAATGATTTCCAGTAATAAAAGAAAGGCGCATGGGGGTTCCTCGATACAGGGAAGGGAATAAGAAATTGAGAAGTTGAGAAGTAAGAAGTTGAGAATAAGGTACTTTTGTTAATTAAGAATCTTCCTTCTACTTATTTCACAAATTCTTATTTCTCAACTTCTCACAACAATTTACCGTTTCAAAATTTCAGCCCGGCCCACCTTAGAACCGGCGGCCAGGGTCATTAGGGCCGGGGCCAGCAGGAAATCGGCAGCCAGGGCCAGGAGCAGGGCCACGCCGGTGAGCAGACCAAAGTAGAAGAGGTTGCTCATGGAGGCAAACATGAAGATGAAAAAGCCCAGGGACAGCACCACTGTGGTGGTGAGCATGGCCCGACCGGCGGTCTGCAGGGTATGGCGGACCGCCTCGACATTATCGCCATACTCGCTGAAATATCTGCGGTAATTATAGACAAAATGGACCGTGTCATCCACGGCAATACCAATGGCAATGGAACCAATGAGCATGGTGAACATATCCATGGGCAGGCCAATCCAACCCATGAGACCAAGGGTGACAACAATGGGCGCCAGATTGGGGATCATGCAGAGGATACCCAAGCGCACACTGTTGATGAGAAAAATCATCATCACCGTGATCACCCCAAAGGCGATGAGGTAGGAGATGGCGGCGGAATGGATGGCCGCATAGATGATCCGGCCAAACAGGGCCATAACCCCGGTGGAGGTAATCTCCATCTGGTTGCCAAAGATCTCCTTGGCCCTGGTCTCCACCTGACTGATAAAGGGCACATAATACATGGCATCCTGCCAGGGCATCTTGATGGTGATGCGGGCCAGCTGGAAACGGGAGTCCACCACATCCTCCAGGTCATCTGAGCCGGAATTTTCAAAGAGCAGAAATTCCTGGGGAATGAGCTTGGCATCGTCAGGAATGGCGTAAAACTCCGGTCGGTTTTCGTTGAGGGCCTGGTGGATCTCCTTGAGGATATCCACCACTGACATCACCTTGCCCACGGGCATGGCATAGTCATTGTTCTGTTCAAGCTCAGCGGCCAGCTGCTCCATCTTCCTGAGGACCAGAGGATTATAGAGACCGTTTTCCTCGCCGGTATCCAGGACAAGCTCCAGGGTCACCGAACCCTTGAGGTTGGCATCGGTGACCAGGGTGGCGGTGCGCACCGGCAGATCCTCGGGCAGCCAGAACAGGGTGTTATGGGAAAAGGTGAGCCGGCTGAGACCTACAGCGGCCAAAACAACAAGGACAGCGAAGATTGCCAGCACCTGCTTATACCTGCCGGTGGCCATGGTGGCAAAAAAATCTATCAGACCCGACATCCTGTCCTTCTCCTGGCCAGCGCCTACCTCTTTGCGACGCAGGGGGGTAACAGCAAGCAGGGCCGGTAGAAAGATAATGCTGTAGAGCAGAGCCAGCATCACCCCCAGGGCGGCAAAGATACCAAGATCCGCCACCGGGGCAATCTCGGCCCAGAAAAAAGAGGCCAGACCGGCGGCCGTGGTCAGACTGGTCATGATAATGGCCAGACCGGAATGACCCATGGCCTTGACTAGGGCCTCATTCTTGTCATATTTGCGGAGATTCTGAAAAAAGACGGACAGGACATGGACGCTGTCCCCCACCCCCACGGCCAGGATAAAGGAAGGCAGAATCATGGTGGGCATCTTGATGGCCAGCCCGAACACGGACATGACGGCCAGGGTGGAAACCAGGCTGAGCACCACCACCAGAAGGGGATAGATGACCGCTGACAGGCGGCGAAACATGAGAAAGAGCGAGATGGCAATAACCACGACGGCCAGACGCATGAAGAGCATCATATCCTGGCGCATGGTCTTTTTCACGGCCTGGCTCACCACCGGGCTACCGGCAATATTGATCTGAAAATCCTCAGACTGAAACTTTGCCGCCACCTTATTGACCGCCATGATAATGGCGCCACATTGTGCATCAGTGAGGTAGGCAGGCGCCTCCTGGGAGCCTTCTTCCTCAGCACCAAACCCCATATCCTCATCGCCAAAACCGGCCATGGCCTCGTCATCGGCCACGGAAACACCATAGACATCGGTCTGCAGGATAACAGTGGTGTAGGTGCCATCCTCGGATATGAGGCGATTAAGATAGAGGGGGTTGGCCATCACCCGCTCTTTGAGCTGGGCCATGGCCCCATCATCAGCGGGCCACTTCTCCAAGAGATCCTCAACTATGATACCCTCAGCCACCCCTCTAGTGTTACGGGCATTGACCATGGAGCTGATGTCATTTAAATGGGGGACGGTGTCCTCCAGGCTGGTGTGCAGTTTTTTGAGTTTGAGCAAAAATTCCTGGCTGAAGACCTGAACGCCCTTAATGGTGAGGACAATGAGGTCGTCGCGGCCAAACTGATCGCGGAATTCGGTATAGTCCTGAAGGATGGGGTCTTCAGGGTGAAGAAAGCCCTCATCGGACATATCAATGGTGAGCTGCGGCAACCTGCTGATTGAGGCCACTGCCAGGACAACCATGAGGGCAATGAAGCCCCAGCGCCAGGCAATGATTCGTTCCGTAAAGTCAGCGAGGGCCTGTTCAATCCTTTTCTTTACTGTTGCCATCCTTTTTCTTCCTTAAAAAAATTCGTACCCATTCAGTCACGGCCAATAAATCCGGAAAAACCTTCAAGGTACCGCTATGGAGGCCGGGGTTGACGCCATGGACGCCAACCCCGGCAAGAGAGAGAAAAAATGAAGGGTTATGACCCTTCACCCTGCCCTTTATTCAACATGCATGCCAACGGCACAAAACCAGCCGAAAGCCCCTTATAATAACAAATACACCTAATTCCCACCCTGCTGATTCGACAAAAACAGCAGACAGCTCGACAAAAATGTCGAATACCACCACTCCCACGCCACATTTACAAGGTTGACTCCTGCCAATTCCTATTTAGCTTATAAGAATAATTCCTAAATAGAAAGGAGGCCCCATGATCAGCGGCCAGCGGATTGAAGAACATATTATCAGCCGGGAACCCTATTACAGGCAGCAGGGCCAGGAGCTCACCATTGCCCTGGCCGCCTATCAACATCAAATCCCCCTGCTCCTAAAAGGCCCCACCGGCAGCGGCAAGAGCCGATTCATGCAGTATCTAGCCTGGAAGCTGAGACGGCCTCTGATCACGGTCTCCTGTCACGATGACCTGTCCACCAGTGATCTTGTCGGCCGTTATCTCATCCGCGGCGGCGAGACCGTGTGGCTGGACGGCCCCCTGACCCTGGCCGTGCGCCACGGCGGTATCTGCTATCTTGACGAGATTGTCGAGGCCAGAAAGGACACCACCGTGGTCATCCATCCCCTGGCCGATGACCGCCGCGAGCTTCCCATTGAAAAGAAGGGGGAAATTCTCAGCGCCCCGCCGGAATTCATGTTGGCCCTCTCTTATAATCCGGGCTACCAGTCCGTGGTTAAGGACCTCAAACCTTCCACCCGCCAACGCTTTGTGGCCCTTGAGCTTAGCTATCCCAGCCCGGAGATCGAGGCCGAGATCGTCCAGCATGAGGCGGCCATCACCAGGGAGGAGGCAGAGAGGCTGGTGCGCCTGGCCGAGATGACCCGTGGCCTTGAGGATGCCGGCCTGCAGGAGGGTGCCAGCACCCGGCTGCTCATCCATGCCGGCATCCTGATGGGCAGCGGTATTGAGCCGCGCCAGGCCTGCAAGGTGACGATCAGCGAGACCTTGAGCGATGACCATGAACTGGTGGCGGCCATTGATGAGATGATCAGCTCCCTCTATTGACTCATATAACAAACTTTCTGTGGTGAAAAATTATCTTTCTTCTGCATCAAGGAACTTTCAACCCTCAGGAGCAAAGGAAAATAGCGGCATGGATTCTTTATTTGATCATAGCACCGCCCAAAAGCTCCATGGGATCATCCCAGAGACCGAGCTCAACAGCTGGGAAAGCGAAGAGCTGCTCGACTGCCTGGCCGAGCTCTCGCCAGGCCAGCAGGACCTCCTCTTGCAGCAGATATCCGTGATCTGGCCGGTGAGCCACTCCCTCTGCCTGGCCTTTCTCGAGGCTATACGTCCGGCCCTGGCCTGTCTGGATGCCGAGCAATTCGCCGCCTGGGTCCGGGGAATCCTTGACCGCTATGAGGCCCAGGGTCTCCAGGAGGCCCGGCGCTTCATGGTGGATCTCGACAACCATTTTGTCTGCACACTAAAGGGACAGAGCGGCCTTATGCTCTCTGACATAAAAACCCGCCTCCACCTCTATCTGCGCGGCGTGGCCGGCCGCCCCTTTGACCTGGAGAGTGGCGATCTGCCCGGCACGGACACCGCCACCATCTTTCTACCCAGAAACAGCACCCTTTTCAGCAATGATGCTACCAATTTCCTGGCCTACAAACTCCTGGCCTCCCTGCAATGGGCCCTTGTCCGGGTCAACCTTTACTGCCATGAGATTACAGATGAAGATGCCCTCTTTGCCAGGCTGGGTTACCCGGCCCCTGACAAACCTGCCTCTGGCATCTTCCTGACCCGGTTCTTTCAGACATTTGCCCGGCCCAAACTTGCCATGGCCATCTACCATTTCCTGCAGACCTTCCGTGCCCTCTCCTTTTTACAAAAGAGGCTGCCCGGTCTCATGGCCGACAGCCGGGCCTATTTCCAAAAGATCAGACCTCAGCTCCTTGCAGACATGGAGGACAAAAAGCTGCTGGTCAAGGAGTACACCTTTGTCCTTGACCAGCTCTGCGACAATCAACCTCTGGAACTGCCAGCCGGGGCCTTCCGCAAAAACTGCAATCCTGCCTCATGGTGGCAGGACATATCCCAGATCCTTGTTGATGCTGCCCATATCCATGACCAATGGAAAGATGGATCAGCAGAGGACATTGCCACCCCACCCCTGTTCCAGGGCAGTTTTCTCATCGAAGAGGCCCATGCCCGCCGCCTGGCCCGCCGCAAAAAGGCAGAGCAGCAGTTCATTGAGGCCCTGTCCATCCGTATTATGCCGTCTGTTGCCAAGAACCAGGACCACGCCCAGGAGTCCCTTGGATCTGAACAGCCCCAGCAGCCCGACAGCGGCGCCAATATCAGCCTCCGCCTTGCCAGTCAACAGGACGGGCAGGAAGAAAAGGAGCCGGTCCATGACCGGGTCATCCGCCATATCCGCCTGGATGATCAGAAGATTGACCTGGACAGCAGGCTCCAGGAGCTGGGCCGGGAGATCATGGACGATCTGGGTAACCTGCCCCAGCTCTATCTGGACAGTGCCGCAGAAATGGCCGCCGGTCGCAGCTATGAGCCAAACTTCAATACCCCGGAGCAGGAAGGGGCGGCCCTTAAAGGTGCCAGCCTCTATGACGAGTGGGATTTTAGGCGCCAGGGCTTCCGCCATAACTGGTGCCATCTCCTGGAAAAGGAGATCCAGCCCAGCGGCGGCACCTTTATCGCTACCGCCCTGAGCGAGCACCGAGGCGTCATCAAGCAGCTCAAGAGGCAGTTTGAGCAGATGCGCAGCCACCACCGCTTTGTCGGCCGCCAGCGCGACGGCGATGACATCGACCTTGACGCCCTCATCGAGGCCGTGGCCGATCATAAGGCGGGCCTGCCGCCCTCGGAACGCCTCTTTGTCCGCCAACTCCGGGATCAGCGCGATATCGCCGCCCTCTTTCTGGTGGACATGTCCTCATCCACCGAGGGCTGGGTGGGCAAGGCCATCAAAGAATCGCTGCTGGTCATGGCCGAGGCCATGGAGAGCCTGGGGGACCGCTACGCCATCTACGGCTTCTCAGGCATGCGCCGCACCCGCAGTGAGGTGTTCAGGGTCAAGGAGATGGAGGAACCCTACAACGACACGGTGCAGGGCCGTATCGCCGCCCTCAGCCCCAAGGACTATACCCGGATGGGACCGCCCATCCGCCATTTCACCAAACTCCTCTCCCAGGTGGAGGCCCGGGTGAGGCTGCTCATCATCCTCACCGACGGCAAGCCGGAGGATTATGATGATTATAAGGGAGAATACGCCATTGAAGATACGCGCCATGCCTTGATCGAGGCCAAGAATGCCGGCATCCACCCCTTCTGCATCACCATCGACCACCAGGCCCAGGACTACATCTCCCACCTCTTTGGCGAGGTAAACTATCTCTTTATTGATGATGTCAAAGGGCTGCCCAGGCGCATGCCCGACATGTATAGGGTCCTGACCAGCTGAGCTTACCGGCCCCTAGTGTCCCATCAAGGATGAAGTGACACTAGCCCATTGCCTTGGTTTCCATGTCCAGAAAAGCGGTTACCACCTGGGGGTCATAGAGGGTTCCGCTGCAGCGGACGATTTCGGCAATGGCCTCCTCCGGCGGTCGCCCCTGCCGATAGCGGCGGTGGTCAATCATGGCTGAAAAAGAATCGGCCACCGCCAGAACTCGTGCCCCAAGGGGGATCGCATCCCCTTTCAGGCCCTGGGGATATCCGCTGCCGTCATATCTCTCATGGTGAGACAACACCATATCAGCTATGCCGCCATCTTGACCCAAGCCATCAATATCCTTTAATATTTCATAGCCCAGCATGGGATGTTGACGCATTTCCAGCCATTGGTCGTCCGATAGCCGCCCCTCGTTTTTGAGTACCTGGTCGCTGATCCCTATTTTGCCGATGTCATGAAGATGACCGGCAATATGGACCATGTCGCACATATTGCTGTCCAGGGACAGAGCCCTGCCCATGAGAGAGGCAAAGACAGCCACATCCTCTGAATGGTTTCGGGTATAGCGGTCCTTGAGATCTATGGTGCGACCGAGGGATTCGGCAAACTGATGAATGGTCACCGTAAGCCGACACAGCGGTTCAGTGCATGAACGATGTGCAGGGATTTCAAAAGGCCTGGCCAGACAACTGGCCTCTTTCATAATTGCTGATCCCATTATGAGTGTTTTGCCCCGCTCCGGGCGCCTGTCCGCCCTTTACGGCATTGGCAATTCTTACAATTGCCGCACTTGCTTTTCTTTTGGGGTGGGATAATGACCCGGCTGCCGTCAGGAACCATCTCCATGCCCTTTTTCCCCACCATAAACAAATTTCTATGGTGCACAGGGCAATCACCCATGTTGCGCCGAAAGACCTTTGCCCCGGCCTCCAGTACCGCGCCCATCTGTGCAGTTTTGATAAAGACGTTGCCGCGCCCCTTATACTGCTCGGTGATGGCGGATGTTACGCCCTGGGCCGCCACCGTGTCAAAATCACCAAAAATTTTGATATGAAGATTACCCTTGCGATGAACTGCCTGGATCTGTTCTGATTTCATGGTGTCACCTTTTTTTGGTTCTTCGTCGATGGAGGAATGACTTTGTTTTTGCCACGGAATCCACGGAAAAATTGCCATAAAGTGGGAAAAATTGAGCCTGCCAACGTGTACCTAACCATTTCCCCAAACAACCTTTCCCGAACTTCGACGAAGAAACTTTTTTTAGTGCCTTACTCCGCAATTTCTTTGAAAAGAACAAGAAACTGGGGAGTGTTGTATGGACAGACACTGGATTAATTGATCTCTTGATTTTCCTGGCCAGCCTGACCAACGGCCATCTGCCCAAGGCCACGGGCCAGGGACGACAGCCCGGCACTGCGCATGGCAATGAACGGTTTTGCCTGGGATTTACAGAGTCGTTTGGCCCGCAAACAGGCATCATGACTCACATAGTTTACCGGGCAGATAACCGCATCTGCCCGGCACAGCATCTTGCCTAGCTTTGCCCGGTTATCCTCCTTACCGCCATCATGATGGATAAAGCTGCCGCCACACTCCTCAACCATCTGCCGATAATGGGATATCAAGGAATGTTGGCCGCCAACATAGAGAACACAGCGGCCGCACAGGTCAAGGGCCGGACACTCCTTGCACTCACAGGTGCCAGCAGAGGGGCAAGGGGATGACTGGCGGTGCAACACCTGCTCCATGGCCTGGTTCTCCAGGCAAACCTCAGCATATTCAGCCTGCACTCTTGCCTGGCTTGCCAAAAGTTGCTGGTGATCCATGCCAAGCTGATTGTTTTCTTCAGTAAGTCTGGTGCAGGCCTCAGATTTTTCATTGAGCTCCCTTGCCTGTTGGCCGTTTAATGCCTGTAATTGCCTTAACTCCTGACCCGACTCAACCTCCGCTATCCTGGCAAGGGCCTGCTGCAATCTGCCCTGCAGATCCCCCAGGCCGGCAAGCTCCATTCTAACTTCGGCAACCTCTTCATCCCGCCAGGCGATCTCTTGTTTTGCCTCGTTTCTGACGAGCTGCAGGGTCTCCTGGAGGACTTCAATTTTATTCCTTTGATCCCTTAGTCTTTGGCCGTCATGCCGTGACCGGCGGCCGGCAAGATGGGAAAGCATGTGAACTTCGCCATGGATCTTGTGGCAGAGGGAAGGCGGGGCCAAGGGGTGGGTAAAGATGGCCCAATAGGCCCCTGCCAGGCGATTCTGCTCCTTGGAGTAATGCCAGAAATCAACAAGCCCATCTGCCGACTTGATTCGTTTCGCCTGCCTGATGGCCAGTTGAAATTTCCTGTTCAGCTTTTTATCAACTAACCGGCTGTCAGGGCAGGCCTGACCAACCTCCTGCACAAAGAGGAGATGCAGCTCATAGGCAGACAGGGATGGGGCGACCTCAATTTCTGTCTTCCTGCCCAGTTTTTTCAACTCATCGATGGACAGACAGGTGCCCATGATTGAACAGAGATAGCCCTCATCCAACTCCCAGATCCGCCGTCTGCGTTTTTGCCCTGGGGCTGATTCCTGCTTTGTCTGCTTGCAAGTACACATAAAAGTTCACCCTTAAAAATAATTTTAGGCCACCCGAACTTGTACCCCCTAAAAAAACCGGCCTGCTGACCGGTGCCATACATTAAGGCCAAATCCACCAGGCAAAGCTGGAGAAAGAGAAAAGCTCAACCGAATTCTTTAGCCGCCGAGGCAGCACTAAAAAAAACCCTGTGGTGGATCTGCCCTTAAAAGTTAGCGGGGACTAACTTTAACCCCTTGATAGTCGCCGCACCATTGGTTGTCAATAAAAAGTTAGCCACTCCTAACTTTTTATTATTTTGATGTCGTCCAAGAATAGCCCTCCCCTGATTGACCTATTTCTCCTGTGTCGAACATAAATCAAAAAACCAGTTGAACCAGCAAATATAGAAAAAATTTGAATCCAGGCCTGGGTTCGATATACACTTTTTCTATTGCCAGCTGCGAAAAGGAGAGTGTGATGATTATCGGTGTCCCCAAAGAGATCAAAGAAAAGGAGTTTCGGGTGGCCATCGTGCCGGCCGGGGTCAAGGCCCTCACCGAGGCGGGTCATGGGGTTCTCGTTGAAACAAAGGCCGGAGAGGGCAGCGGCATTACTGATGAGCAATACCGAAACGCCGGCGCCACCCTTATCCCAACGGCCAACGAGGTATACCACCGGGCCGAACTCATCATGAAGGTCAAAGAACCCCTTGGGGGGGAACTGTCCCTCCTGCGTGAAGGCCAGATTCTCTTTACCTATCTCCACCTTGCCCCGGCTCCGGAGCTCACGGAAAAACTCCTGCTATGTAAAGTCAGGGCCGTGGCCTATGAAACCGTGCAGCTCGACAACGGTTTCCTACCCCTGCTCTCGCCCATGAGCCAGGTGGCCGGCCGGATGGCGGTTCAGGAGGGGGCCCGCTTTCTGGAGAAAGAGGCTGGGGGCCGCGGGGTGCTGCTGGCCGGGGTGCCTGGGGTGCAGCCTGGCCATGTCACCATCCTCGGCAGCGGCACCGTGGCCACCAACGCCGTCCAGATGGCCCTTGGCCTGGGGGCAAAAACCACCATCCTGGCCCGTAATCTGCGCCGCCTGGCCGAGCTCGACGCCCAATTCCATGGCCGGCTCACCACCCTGGCCCTCAACCAGCATAATATCGAAGAAGAGCTGCACAGGGCAGACCTGCTGATCAGCGCCATCTACGTACCCGGGGGCCGGGCTCCGAAACTGGTGACCAGGGAGATGCTCAGCCTGATGAAAAAGGGCTCGGTCATCGTTGATGTGGCCATTGACCAGGGCGGCTGTCTTGAAACCTCCCGGCCCACCTATCATTCCGACCCGGTTTTTATGGTGGATGGTATTGTCCATTACTGCGTGGCCAATATGCCGGGCGCCGTGCCCTGGACCTCCACCTTTGCCCTGACTAATGCCACCCTGCCCTATTGCCTGGCCATGGCCGACAGGGGCTTTGAGGCCGCGGCCAAGGAGGACCGGGCCCTCCAGCGGGGCATCAATCTCTTTGATGGCCGGCTGGTCCAGCGACAGGTGGCCCAATCACAGGGTAGATCCTGCCAAGAGCTGCCGTTTTAGGGTCAAGGCGGAAATAATACAATTGATAACTATTACCAGATATTCTAGAGAAGGTATTCCCGGAAGCAAACAATTCAATCAGGAGGAATCTATGGCGGAACAAGGACACGCCGGCTGTGCCAGACCCACGGGCGGCCTTGTCGGCGAAGAAAACGAATCCACAGAACAAACTGCATCCCAAGAACCAAAGGAGACTCGAAAAATGTTAATGGTCGGCCAAAAGGTGCCTGATTTCACGGCGCCAGCATATCACAAGAACGAATTTACCAATGTCAAACTGTCGGATTACCTGGGCAAATGGGTGGTCCTCTGCTTTTACCCGGGCGACTTCACCTTTGTCTGAGCCACCGAAGTTTCAGCGGTCGCTGAAAAATATTCTGAGTTCCAGAAGCTCGGTGTTGAGGTTCTTTCCATGAGCATTGACAGTATGTTTGTCCATAAGATGTGGAATGATGATGAATTGAGCAAGATGGTGGATGGCGGCGTACCCTTCCCCATGCTCTCTGATGCCGGCGGCAAGGTCGGCTCGGCCTATGGCGTCTATGATCCTGATGCCGGTGTTGAGACCAGGGGCCGTTTCCTCATTGACCCTGATGGCGTTCTCCAGGGCTATGAGGTCCTCACCCCGCCGGTGGGCCGCAATGTCAACGAGACCCTGCGCCAGATCCAGGCCTTCCAGCTCGTCCGCAAGACCGAGGGGGCCGAGGCCACTCCCTCCGGCTGGATACCCGGCAAGCCCACCCTGAAGCCCGGTATTAATCTGGTTGGTAAGGTCTGGCAGGAGTGGAAGACCAGTCAGGCCTTTTAGGCCCCCTGTGTTGCTGTGCCGACAGATCCTCCTGCCGGTAATAAAACACGCCATTCTTTTCCGTTTTGGGGAGGAATGGCGTGTTTTTTATGAAACTTTCTTAAGGGTAAACCGCCATGCCTACTTCCAGCAGTAAAACCGTTCTCTTTGCCTTCCAGGGCAACCCCATGTGTTTTATCCACGTCCTCCTCAATGGTATTGATCTCCATGACCGGGGCAGGGAGGGCAAAATCGTCATTGAGGGCGAGGCCGTCAAGCTCATCGCTGCCATGGCCCAGGACAGCCATTTCCTGAACACCCTCTATAAAAAGACCAAAGGCCTTGGCCTCTTTGATGCCGTCTGCCTGGGCTGCGCCACCAAATTAGGCGCTGTGGAGGCGGCCAAGGCACGAGGATCTGCCCCTGGTGGGAGACATGAACGGCCACCCCAGCATGGGCCGTTACCTTGACGGGGGCTACGAGGTAATTACCTTTTAAATAGCGCCAGACCTGCGAGAGGGTTCCCTCATCTTTTACGATGGGATCTTCATAATCAAAAAAATCCTCTGCACAGCTTTACTGACGAACAGAGGAGGAGTGTGAAATGGACGACAATCGATTTGCAGAACGTTTGACACCGGACAACGCCGTCATCGCCATGCTTGATCATCAGACGGGCCTTCTGGTCAACTGCCGCGACCAAGATTCCACTGTGATGAAAGCTAACATTCTGGGCCTTTGCAAGATGGCAAAGGTGCTAAATTTACCGGCTGTGGTGACCGCCAGTGTTCCTGAAGGCCCCAATGGACCTGTCATGCCGGAAATAACGGAAATACTGGCTGTTGATGTCATTGAACGCCAAGGCGAAATCAACGCCTGGGATTCCGCGGAATTCCTGGAGGCGATTAAAAAAACAGGCCGCAAGAAAATTATTATGGCCGGAATCGTCACAGAGGTATGCCTGATGTTCCCGGCAATTTCCGCGGTTGCGGAGGGATACGACGTCTACGCCGTGATCGACGCATCTGGAACATGGAACAAAACGGTTCAAGATGCGGCAATGCATCGCATGACACAAGCCGGGGTCAAGGTGTCTACCTGGGTCTCTGTACTAGCCGAGATCATGAACGACTGGCGTAGTCCAAAAGGCAACGAACTTGGTCAGGTGCTCGGCGGCCACCTTACATCCTATGGCTGGGTAATGAATAGTTTCCTTGGTAAAGGGGCATAAGAGATAGATTGGCACTCCTTAAAATCTAAGCCGTCACTCCCGCCTTGGCGGGAGTGACGGCTTAGGGATTACTCAGGTGGCGAGCCGAAGAACATCGGCAATAACCCCTTTACTGTACACGGCATCGATCCCCCATAGCTTGGCCAGACCGGCGGCATTGTCAGCTATCATCTCAATATCGTCAGCCCCAATCCCGGCATCCTGCAGGCGGATGGGGGCGCCGATCTCCTGGAACCATTTCTCCAGGGCCGCAATACCGGCCTCGGCCCCCTGCACGCCAAAAATCCTGTCGGCAAAGCGCTCGAACTGGGCGGGGTGCTGTCTGCTGTACCAGCGCATCCAGGCCGGCATGACAATGGCCAGGCCGGCGCCATGGGCAATATTATACAGGGCGCTCAGGGAATGCTCGATCATGTGGTTGGGGAAGGAGCAGTCGCCAACGCCGGTTGGGGTCAGACCGTTTAGGGCCAGGGTGGCCGTCCACATGAACTCAGCCCGCGCCTCATAATTATCCGGCTCCTTGAGGATCACATTATGGCTGGCAATCACCGTCTTGATAATACTCTCCACCAGCCTGTCCTGGAGTCTGGTCCCCGGCTTCTTGGTAAAATAGGCCTCAATGACATGGGCAATGGCATCCACGGCCCCGTAGGTGGAATAGTCGGCCGGCACGGTGCAGGTCAACTGCGGATTAAGGATGGAGACCTTGGGATAGACCAGGGGCGAGGCGATATTATACTTCTGCCTGGTCTCTTCATTGGTCACCACGCTA
This sequence comes from Pseudomonadota bacterium, assembly GCA_030597865.1. Lineage (GTDB taxonomy): Bacteria > Desulfobacterota > Desulfobulbia > Desulfobulbales > SURF-16 > BM506. The sequence goes on from JAUVQZ010000026.1 coordinate 17,282, forward strand.
TTGCCGTTCATCTCGCTGCCAGTGGCAGCCAGGGTGAGGATGGTATAGATGGGCAGGGCTGCCCTGATCTCCTTGCCAGTAAAAAACTGCCAGATATCTCCCTCGGCCAGGGCGCCCACGGCAATGGCCTTAGCCTCGTCAAGGACGGAACCACCCCCCACCGCCAGAACGGCATCCACCTTTTCCGCCTTGGCAAGCTCCACCCCTTTGCGGGTATGGCTGAGAACAGGATTAGAGACCACGCCACCGAACTCAACATAGCTTACGCCCCGCCGACCCAGGTTGTCCTTAACCCGATCAAGCAGCCCTGACTTCTTGACCGACTGACTGCCATAGACCAGCAGCACCTTGGCAAGCCCGGCATCTTTAAGCAGCGGACCGATACTCTCCTCTTTGCCACGGCCAAAAATAATCCTGGTTGGATTATGGAACTCAAAATCATACATGGTTCGTCTTCCTTTTATTTAGTTCAGCACAGCTTATCGTGTTCACTGCGGGCTATCACCCTTTTCCCCATCCAGCCCTGAACGCTGCCCCCTTCGACCCTTCGACAGGCTCAGGGCAGCGTGGTTTGAACTCCCACACCCTGCAAAGGCCCGCCCGTTGAGCCTGTCGAAACGCCTTGGCTAAACTGGGGGGGGGGGGATTTGAGCTAGTGCCTGTCGAACCTAGACATAGGTCTACTGCA
>JAUVQZ010000249.1 GCA_030597865.1 Pseudomonadota bacterium
GGCAGGCCGAGGTCGTTTTTGATGCGGGTGGCGGTGGTTTCGCCGAAAGAATCACGAAAGGCAGGTTTTAGACCGACCTGGATGCGTGCGAGCATGGGATGACTCCTCTATCATGAAGATGGGGACAGTTTGTTGGGGGGAAGCCGGGCCCATAAGTAAGGGGTATCTGGCGGTCCGAAAACCATAAAGTCCAAGGAAAATAACGAATCCACATAAAAGTGGAAGGGATAAGTGCCTTGGTAATAGGTGTAAGTCCTTATTTGAAAACAAGTTGTTTAGGTTCTTGTTTTTTTGATACTGTTTTTTTGCAGTAGGGCACTAACCCTCATAAAGTGGAAGGGATAAGTGCCTTGGTAATAGGTGCAGGTCCTAATTTGAAAACATGTTATTTATATTCTGGTTTTTCGATGCGGTCTTTCTGCTGTAAGGCACTAATTACTTCTTTGTGACTTTCTTCTTAATGAGTTAAAAGACCTATATACTAAATCAGCCTGTTTTTTGAAACGGCGTTTCCATTTTTTATCCACTGGATCATAAAAAAGATCACCATGCTGCTTCTTAACGACGAACAATACCTGCTTGATCTGCTCTTTGGCCATGGGCTCATCAGCGCTGAACAGCGCCAGATGATTTCCCTGAAAAAAGAGCTGCAGCGCCAGAATCTGATGCATAAGCTGCGTGACCGGGGCATTGACAAGAATGAGCAACGTCTGGATCTGGTCGATGTCATTATCTCCTTTAATCTGGAAATCCCAGGCCGGGGCGGGGATCTTCTCTCCGAAGAGGAGATAATCCGCACCGTGGCAACCGACAAGAACCTGCCCTTCAAAAAGCTCGATCCCCTGGAGCTTGACATGGAGGTGGTCACCAAGACCATCCCCCAGAACTTTGCCATGCGCCATCTCCTGGTGCCCTTTGAGATCAGAAACGGGGTGTTGGAAATGGCGGTCTATGAGCCTGGGGAGCTTGCGGTCCTGGAGGACATCACCAGGGCCAACCAGGTGAAAATCAATCCCCACCTGGCCACCAAGACCGAGATAAGCCGTATTCTTGCGGAGTTTTTTGGTTTCCAGAGCTCCATCTCCGCTGCTGAGGTCCATCTTGGCGGCCCCAGTGTTGATATCAGCAACCTGGAACAGCTGGTCAAGATCGGCTCGGCCCGGGAGATCAGCTCTTCGGATAAAAATATCAAGGCTGCCGTCAACCATATGTTCAACTACGCCTTTGATGAGCGGGCCTCTGATATCCATATTGAACCGAAACGGGAAAAGAGCATTGTTCGTTTCCGGATTGACGGGGTGCTGCATACCATTTATGACCTGCCCAAGGTGATCCATGCCGCCATGGTCAGCCGTATCAAATACCTGGCCCGCCTCGATATTGCTGAAAAGAGACGGCCCCAGGATGGCCGTATTAAGGTCCAGCACCATAAGCAGGAGGCGGAGATCCGGGTCTCCACCGTGCCGGTTTCCTTTGGTGAAAAGGCGGTGCTGCGTATCCTGAACTCCGAGGTCCTCTTTCAGGAAATTGGTGACATCGGTTTTAACGAGCGCGATCTCACCGTCTATAAATCCTTTGTGGAGGCGCCCCACGGCATCGTCCTTGTCACCGGCCCCACCGGTTCCGGTAAGTCAACCACCCTCTACTCCACCCTGCACCACGTCGCCAGCCCGGAGATCAATATCACCACGGTGGAGGACCCGGTGGAGATGGTCTATGAGGAGTTTAACCAGATCTCGGTCCAGAACCAGATTGATGTCACCTTCTCCTCCATCCTGCGCAATATCCTCCGTCAGGACCCGGATATCATCATGATCGGCGAGATCCGTGACTATGAGACAGCGGCCCATGCCGTCCAGGCCGCCCTCACCGGCCACCTGGTCTTTTCCACCCTGCACACCAACGATGCGGTGACCTCCATCACCCGTCTGGTGGAGCTTGGCGTCCAGCCCTTTCTTGTCAGCTCCACCATGCTCGGGGCCATGGCCCAGCGTCTGGTGCGCACCATCTGCCCTGATTGCCAGGAGGATGTGGTTATGCCCATCACCACCCTCCAGGGGTTTGGCTTCCCCCTGCCCGATAGCCATGAGATCACCCTCCAGCAGGGTAAGGGTTGCCCGAAATGCCGGGGCACCGGCTATTATGGCCGGTGTGGCGTTTTTGAGATCTTTCCCATGTCAGACGCCATCAGGGAGCAGGTCTCCCTGGCGGTGCCAGCCTCCCAGATCCAGAAGGTGGCAACCGCAGAGGGGATGACCACCCTTAAGGAGGATGCCTGGGACAAGGTGCGGCGCGGAATAACCACCTTTGCCGAGGCGGTGCGGGTAACGGGAACGGCGTAAGATGTTGGCCACGGAATCCACGGAAAACACTGAAAAAAGCCACTTTGTATTTTTCCGAGCCTTCTGTGGATTCCGTGGCCTACAAAAAATGTATATCTGGCTTTAGCTTACGTTGATGCCACGAGAGTTGTTGGAGTGCGGAAAACTAAAAGCCGCTTTGAGATAGAGAGTTTTTTGCAAAGGAAGCAGTGAGATGAGTATCAAGATCGTCGCCAAAAATAAAAAGGCGTTTCACGACTATAACATAGAGAAGAAGATCGAAACCGGTATCGTCCTGAAGGGGCCGGAGGTCAAGTCCCTGCGGGCCGGTCGGGCCAATATGCGCGACAGCTACGCCCGTATCAAAAACGGCGAGGTCTGGGTCCATAATCTCCATATCTCGCCCTATAAATACGCTACCCATGCCTCGCCGGAGCCCCTGCGGGTCCGCAAGCTCCTCCTCCATAAACGCGAGATCGCCAAGCTCATCGGTAAGACCCAGGAGAAGGGCTTTTCCCTCATCCCCCTGAAGCTTTATTTTACCGGTCAGGGCAAGGTCAAATTGGAGCTCGGCCTTGCCAAGGGCAAGACCCAGTATGACAAGCGCCAGACCTTAAAGAAGAAGGAGGCGAGCCGCGAGATGGACCGCATCCGTAAGGATTATCGCTAACCCCCTTAGCCATTAATTATTCAATCACATGGTCAAAAAGGGCCAAAAACAATATTCGCAGCAAGAAAAATAATCCGAGAAGTAGCAAAAAAAATGGGCAGGCCACGTTGGGAGAAACGTGACCTGCCCGGGTGAAGGCTGAAGGGGGCGCTCAAAAGGATAACCGTACCTTTGGCTGCGGTGGCAGCGCCTTAGAAATCCTCAAAATCATCATCATCAAAGGGGATGACTTTTTTGGGGTTGGTTCCCAATTGGCCAGGTTTGGGGCTCGGTGCTGGTGGCAGCGCCTTGGGGGCTGCCCCACCTCCAGCCTTGGGGGCCTGATACGCGGCCCTGCTTGGCTTGGCGCTATTTTCCACACCCAACAGGGCGGCCAGCTCTCTGACTATGGCATGCATCGATTCAGCCTGGGCATTAAGCTCTTCGGCAGCACTGGCGGATTCCTCGGCACTGGCAGCGGTCTGCTGTACGGCCCTGTCCATCTCAGTGGTTGCTGAGTTGATTTGACCGATGCCCTTGGCCTGCTCCTCAGA
>JAUVQZ010000237.1 GCA_030597865.1 Pseudomonadota bacterium
CAATGGTGAGAAGGCCGTTTTCAACCCCGGGGATTTTGTCATCACAGGGTACAGATATCCTGAGATCTTTGAGATGACTGCCGTACCGGGGTATTGCGCTATCAGATTTTGAATACATCAGCATGCCGCCGACACTCAAGTCCTTTATGTCAAACTGGCATTGCTCATCATTATAGGTGAAGGAGGCCTGGCTTTCAGAGGGCAACAGAACCCGGTAATGACTGCGGCGCTGGAGCATGAAGAGCTCCTGGGGCAAGGCGCATTTAAGGGCATCATCGGTGACATCCGTAACATTGGTAACAAAATGCATCCAGACCTTGGCCTCATTACGAAAGACCACCCTGAATTTATTGTTGTCAGGGGTCCAATCCTTTGTTTTATCAATGTAAACTGCCTGCTCGTCAAAATCAAAGAGAAGGGTAGCGCCGGATTGATACCCCTTGCAAACCAGATTGATAATGACACGCCGTCTCTTGAGATACCCCATGTTTTTATGGATAATGCCAGGGCTTTGGGTGACCTCATAGCCCCCATCCATGGATACCCAGCCAATTTGCAGGGCCATGCTGTTTAAATTGGTGTCCGAAGCCATTGTTTGTCAACTATAATGCGTAACTATCCTATGAATAACGAAACTGATCCCTACGAAATCTGCTTCGGCCTCGACCGCCAGACAGATGAACAGTCACTGAACCATTTCATCCGTCGCTTTGCCTCACCTGCGGTCCTACAAACTCTCATTCCCCGAATGACAGATGCAGAAATAACAGAAACCCTTGATTTTCTTAGCAAAATACTAGGCGCCCATTTTAAGGAAAACGAGTATCATACCCTTTTTCTGGACAGAAAGGGATAAAAAGATCCCCCCTGACCGCCAGCAATCAATGGCCCCCTTTTTAGACCTAAGCTCCTGTTTTTAGAGCATTTGCACCAAGCGCCCCCATGAAAGCAGGGCCATGCTCAATAGCCTCAATGGGCTCACGTATGATTTTGAGCGGCAAATGGTCTATGGCCGAAGGGTCTAGCATATATATGCCAGCTTTACTGAATGGGGTATAGTATCATTTTGGAAATAAAATTCCACACCAGAAAGTTCGCCGGACATCCCTGGCCCAGGGAGAGAATGGAGAGGAGAAAAAACCTGTGAAACATCCCTTAATGCGAAACCTCCGCGATTACCTGGATGTCATCCGTCAGGATGGTGATCTGCTTGAAATCGATGTTGAAGTTAACCCCCATCTGGAAATTGCCGAGATCCATCGCCGCGTCATTAGCCAAGGGGGGCCGGCCCTGCTCTTTACCAATGTCAAAGGCAGCCAGTTCCCGGTGGTAACCAATCTCTTCGGCACCGCCCACCGGATGGAGCTGGCCTTTGGCCACCGGGCCCAAAAATTCGTTGCTGACCTGGTGCAGGCGGCCGAAACCCTGATGCCCCCTACCTTGAGCAAGCTCTGGTCCACCCGGCACCTGGTCCCCCAGGCCATGAAGGTCGGCCTCAAGAAGGTCAGCCATGGCCCCGTACTTGAGTGCTGTCAATCACCTTCCCGCCTCAGCGAACTGCCCATGCTCACCTCCTGGGACACCGATGGCGGCGCCTTTGTCACCCTGCCCCTGGTCTATACCGAACACCCGGGGGGCCGGGGCCATAATCTCGGCATGTACCGTATCCAGCGCTATGACGACCAGACCACCGGCATCCACTGGCAGATCCACAAGGGCGGCGGCTACCATTATTTTGAGGCAGAGCAACGCAACCAGGCCCTGCCCATGACCCTTTTTATCGGCGGACCGCCCGCCCTGATGATGGCGGCCATTGCCCCCCTGCCCGAGAACCTGCCGGAACTGATGATGGCCTCCCTGCTCCTGGGCGAAAAGCTGCCGGTCACCAAGAATCCCCTGGGCGGCCACCGCCTGGTGGCAGAGGCCGAATTTGCGGCCTGCGGCAAGGTCCCTCCCCATATCCGGCGCCCTGAGGGACCCTTTGGCGACCATTACGGCTATAACTCCCTTACCCATGACTACCCCATTTTCCAGGTGGATCATCTCTATCATCGCAAGGACGCCATCTACCCGGCCACGGTGGTGGGCCGCCCCAGGCAGGAGGATTTCTATATCGGCGACTTCCTCCAGGACTTGCTCTCCCCCCTCTTCCCCCTGGTGATGAGCGGTGTCAAGCAGCTGAAAACCTTTGGCGAGGCCGGTTTTCACTGCCTGGCTGCGGCCCGGGTCACGGACCGCTATCACCGGGAGGCCTTTGCCTCGGGCCTGCGCATCATGGGAGAAGGCCAGCTGTCCCTGACCAAATTCCTCATCATCACAGATGGCGATATCAACATCGAAAACTTTAAAGAATTATGGACCCATGTCCTGGAGCGGGTGGACTGGAACCGGGATCTCTTTATCTTTGCCAATGTCTCCCAGGACAGCCTGGACTACACCGGCCCCTCGGTGAACAACGGCTCCAAGGCGCTGCTCATGGGGCTCGGCAAGGAACCCAAGAACATCCTGCCCCTGACCTTTAACGGTGACCTGCCCCGGGGCTGTAGTAAGCCAAGCCCATTTCTGCCAGGCACCCTGGTGGTGGAGGGCATCCCCTATGAGGAGGACCAGGAGCTGGGCCAGCGCCTGGCCAGCCACACCGGCTTAGCGGGCTGGCCCGTTATCCTCCTGGTGGACTCCACCAATGGGGCCACGGCCAATATGCAGGAGTTCATCTGGACCTTTTTCACCCGTTTTGAACCCGCTGCCGACATCTACGCCGCCTCCCAGGAGGTGAACAGGTTCCATGTCGGCCTCCAACCCCCCATTGTCTTTGACTGCCGCATGAAGCCGTGGTATCCCCATATCCTTGAGGTGGATAAGGCGACCAAGGAGCTGGTGGATGACCGGATAATGGATATTCTGCCAGCCAAGTGGCGCTAGGGGCCTGCCTGTAAACGGACAATAAATTTATTGAGTAGTTGAGAATTTGAGAAATAAGAATGTGTGAAGAAAGCGCCCCCTCCCTCTCTTCTTATTTCTCAAATTCTTATTTCTTAACTTCTCATTCAAGGATACGCCATGAAGATAAAACGCTCCCAGGGCACTGGACAAACCCCATCGACCGGCAAGGCCAAAAAGAGTGGCGAATCCAGCACCATTGATTTCCGGCAACTGCTCCAGGCCCAGATGGAGGGGGTTCCTGATGTGGGCACTACGGCGCCGGTGGCCCAGGTCGAGGAGCGGCAGCAGGGCAGTCCTGGGCTGCGCCTCCAGGGGGTGCAGCTGACAGAGGCCTCCATTGTTTCCCTGGAATCCTTTGCCACGGCCCTTGAGGACGCCAATCTTACCGCCAGGGATCTCGAACCCTTTATCAGCGCCCTTGAAGAGGAAAACCAGGGTCTCCTTGATATCAGGGCACAGCTTCCTGACAATGACCCCTTGGCCAAACTCATTGAGCAGGTGGCTGCGGCCACCTACCTGGAAACAGCCAAATACAGGCGCGGTGATTACGACAGCTGAGCCCGGAACCACACCATTGATTTTCCCATCCTAAAGGGTATTGATCAGGCCAAGGAAATCATTCTACTGCTTCGGCGGATAAATCATTAAGGCATTGGCCACAATCACTCTTCGACAAGCTCAGAGAGCAGCCCGGGCTGGCCAGAGGGCAACCCGGGCTGGTCAGAAAACAGCTTGGGTTGCCGCAAAGATAGGTCCCGGAGCCTGTCGAAGGATCCCCATCATGAAAGAACGTTTACAAAAAACATTGGCCCAGGCC
>JAUVQZ010000101.1 GCA_030597865.1 Pseudomonadota bacterium
AGAATTTGAGAAGGAGGTACCATTCTTAATGGATAACCATCCCTTCTACTTATTTCTCAAATTCTTACTTCTCATATTCTCAAAGGTTTAGTCCCCTCACCTTTAATCCTTAATAAACCGCTTCACCCTGCCGCTGCCCTGCCAGCCGGCATCACGTATCTCCCTGGTTAATTCGGCCGTGACCTCCCATTTGTTCAAGGGGCTGATCAGATAGAGTCCGTCAACGAAATCTGATACATCGCTCATCAGCTGCCTGGTGTGATCCAGGGCGCATTTACGTTGATCCTCCACCCTGTCATACTGCCAGAGCTTTTTACGCAGGCCCTCGGGAATGGAGATGCCAGGCACCTCATTATGGAGGAAGTCGGCATTACGCGCCGAGATGAGCGGGAAGATGCCGGGCAGGACGAGGAGGTCAAGATGGTTAATTGCCTCCATCATCTGTTCGATTTCAGCAGAGTCAAAGAGGGGCTGGGTCATAACAAATTTTAGGCCCAGTTCCGCCTTGCGCTCCAGCCGTTTGATCTGCACCTCGGGGCGGGAGGGCCGGAAGGAAAAGGCGCCGCCAATGGAAAAATTGGTGCGGGCCTTCATGGCCTTGCCTGCCAGGTTATGGCCCTGGTTAAAGTGATCGATCATCCGGATCAGGCCAAAGGATTTGAGGTCAAAGACGCCGCTGGTGCCGGGCTGGTCGCTGGAGGTGGCCGGGTCGCCGGTGATGGCCAGGATGCCGTTCAGGCCTAGGAGATGGGCCCCCATGATCTGGGATTGCAGGCCGAGGATATTGCGATCCCGGCAGGTCAGGTGGATGATGGTCTGGATGTCCAGTTTCTCATGGATGAGATGGGCCAGGGACAGATTGTCGGCCCGCAGGATCGCCAGGGGGTTTTCTCCCAGGGAGATGGCGTTGGCGCCACTTTCTTTGAGCTCCCTGGCCCCCTCAATGACCCCTTGCACCGCTAAGTGGGTGGGTGGGTCGAGTTCAACAATAATGGGTAGTTGGTCCCCCGGCAGATTTTCCAGGAGGGCGCCATTGATATGGTTCGTTTTTTTCTCTGGGCTTTTATGGCTGCTGTCGCCCTGGATATCTGCAGAGCGCACCAGGGGGCGGCGTTTTATCTTCAGGTGCTGCTGGAATTCATGGATATGGGCCGGGGTGGTGCCGCAGCACCCCCCCACCAGCCGTGCCCCTAGTTTTATCATTTCCGCCAGGGCCTTGACCATATAGGCGGGCTCGGCCGGATAGACCATGCGGTGGCCGACAATCTCCGGAAAACCGGCGTTGGGAAAGGCGGACAGGGGGACCTTGTCGCGCAGGGGGGAGAGATGTTCAATGGCGGTGAGCAGGGAAGATACACCCCGGCCGCAATTGCCACCCACCACATTGGCGCCGGCCGTAAGGGCCGCCTCGCCGCAGGTCAGGGCATCGACACCGGCAGCGGTCCTGCCGCCGGACGGGTAGGCCATCTGGGCGACAATGGCGATGTCCGTAAGGGTTCGGGCAGTTTTGAGGGCCAGGACCAGCTCGTCAAGATGGGTAAAGGTCTCAAAGAGCAGGAGGTCAACCCCGCCTTCAAGTAATAACTCGATCTGCTCGCGGAATATCTCCTGGAGCCCCTGTTCGCTGCCCTCACCGGTGGACAGGGGGAAATCCATGCCTGAGGGGCCGATGGATCCTGCCACATAGACGTCATGGCCGGCCGCCCGTTTTGCCAGTTGAACCCCGGCCAGATTAATATCACGTATCTTGTTGTCCAACCCAGACCCTTGAAGCTTATAGCGATTGGCGCCAAAGGTATTGGTCTCGATGAGCTGACTGCCGGCCCTGATATACTCCTCGTGGATGGAATAGATCAGGTCCGGTTCGCTCAGGTTGAGGCGTTCGGTGTCTTTGCCGAGCTCAAGGCCCTTGCCGTAAAGATAGGTGCCAATGGCGCCATCACCCAGAAGGATCTTGTCGCGCAGATAGTCGGTGAAATCAGGTTTCATGTTTTTCGTCCGGTATGCAGGGGCGGTGGAGGGTTGTTTTTGCGACACCATACCATCTCCAGGGCCAACAGCAAAGATGGAAGCTTCCTTGGGCGGTGCTGGTTACTGGCGGTCGGGGACGGTGATGGAGATGGCGTTTCTTGAGGCGGGGCTATCCTGCCTGCTATCCCTGCCTTTTCCCGAGCTGGGAGTGGTGATGCTGATGCCGGTACGGGGCTTGGCTGGTCGGCTTACCATCTTTTTCTTGGTGGCCCTTGGGGAGAGTATTTTGGGGGCGGCCCCTGCAGGGGCGCTTTTTTTGTGGCTACTCATGATGGCCTCTTTTTCAGGATCAGCCACTGGTGGCGGATCATTATCTTTGAAGATGAAAAGGGCCGCCAAAACCAACAAAATAAGGGCAATGCCCATGGTGATGGGTAGGGGGATTTTTTTTATCTTTTCAAGGGCGGCAGTGGGGGCCTGTCGCCCCTGGCCATTCCCATGGAGGGTCGCCTCCTGCTGGCCGGTGCTTGTTGTGCCGCCTCCAGCCTGGGTGACCAGGGAGCTGTCCACCCTGGAGAAGGCGTCTTGGAGGGCGCTAAGGAAATCCGCCCCGTTTTGGAAACGGTTGGCCGGGTTCTTGGCCAGGCTGGTTTGGACCAGCCGGTCCAGGGGGGCAGGGAGTCTGCTGTCCAGCTGTGAGGGCTTGGTCGGCATGATGTTAACCACCTGGTGCATGATGGTGGTCATGGAGGAGCCTGAAAAAGGCTTGCGGCCGGTGAGAAGCTGGTACAGGATGATCCCGGCGGAGAAGAGATCGCTGCGCTGATCGATCTTTTCGCCGCTGAACAGCTCCGGCGCCATATAGGAGGGCGTCCCCATAACACTGCCGGCCATGGTAAGGCTGGAAGATTCCAGGCGGGCGATGCCAAAGTCCATGATTTTCAGGGTGCCATCAGGGCTAAAGATGAGATTGTCCGGCTTGATGTCCCGGTGTACTATACCGTTGGCGTGGGCATACTGCAGGCCGGTGAGGAGCTGGTTGAGGATGTCGGCAACCTCGGCCAGGGCAAAGCCCGGCTGGGCGCTTAGGATCTCTTTGAGGCCTCTGCCCTCAACATACTCCATGGCAATAAAGGCGGTGTCGTTCTCCTCGCCATACTCATAGATTGTGACGATATTGGGATGGATGAGACGGCCGGCCGCCTGGGCCTCACGCCTGAATCGCCCCATGGCTTCAGCCTGCTCATCATCGGCAAAGGCGGCCTTGCGGATTACCTTGATGGCCACGGTACGTTTGATAAGGGGGTCAAGGCCTTTGTAGACAACTCCCATGGCGCCTCGACCCAGGATGCCGAGAATGGTGTACTTGCCGATGCTTTTGGGGAGGCTGTTTTCGGTCATGGTGGGGCTGTTGGGGGCTAAGGTTGCCCTGGGCCAGGAATTTCTGCCTGCTCTCCGGCAGGCGAGGGGGTCGGTGGCGTCAGGGAGTGGTGGGTGATCAGCTACCAGGATAAGAGAGCCGGTTTTGAAAAGCAAATAGAATGGCTATCTTGGATAGGTATTACCTATTGTTTTTTCCGGTCGTTATCATTTATTTTGATGGGGTTGTTAAGGTGGTAGATCTTACCACAGATCACAGGGGTAACTGCCCGGGATAAAAAAAATCAGTACCCCCCCCAGGGGGTGTTGAAGAGAAAATCCTGTGGTGAGGGGAAATTTAAGACGTTACTGTCTGGTAAGGTCAGAGTTTTTTTGGCACGACCATAGGCATGGCACGGACAAAGGAAAGAGTATGGCAAAGCAGGTTTTGAACTGTGGGGGGCTTGATTGCCCCCAACCGGTTATCCGCACCAAGGATACCCTGGCGGCAATGGCTGGGGGCGAACTCCTGGTCATTGTTGATAATGAGGCGGCCCGTGATAATGTCAGGAGGTTTGCCGAAAGTCAGGGCCATGCTGTCGTTGTTGATCAGGTCGATGAAACCTTCCAGTTATCAATAGTGATGGCTGGTGGCAATGCCGTACAGAAAGAAGCGGTTGTCGAATGCCCCTTGCCAAAGGGCAAAAAACGCATTGTTGTCCATATCTCCTCCGAGTTTATGGGCTGGGGCGATGATGGCCTTGGCGCCCGGTTGATGGCCGCCTATTTTGACACCCTGGCCCAGTTTGCCGCAGATATTACCCATGTCACCCTGGTAAACTCCGGGGTAAGGCTCATTGCCCAGGGTTCACCTGTCCTGCTGGAGGCCCGGGAGCTGGAAAAATTGGGGGTCCAGTTTGTGGCCTGCGGCGTCTGCCTTAAACATTTCGGCCTTGATGATCAGGTCGAGGTGGGGATCATGTCCAATATGTTTTCCATCCTTGCCGTCCAGAAGGAGGCGGATCTGCTCCTGCGCCCCTAAGGGGCGTTTCTCGCATCATTCTCAGCTGTCACAGGAAAATCTTTCTTGTGCGCTCTCCATTTTCAATACACCACGAAGATCCCGAAGTTCGCGAAGAAAAAAAATCATGGGCTGCCTTGGCGGCCTGTGGAAAAGAGGCACGATATGTGTCGTGGCTATTCGTGCGTCTGCTGCCCAGGGGCAGAGTTGCAGGCAAATGACACCTAACTGTTAAAATCCCTTCTTAGGAAAGATTATTATTTCTTGATTTTTCTGTTTTGGCGATTTAGTAATACTACATGTCCGTATCTTGATCTGGAAGGTGATTTTGAGCTCCGTGGTATTGGTATGCCGCCACAGGCCAGGAAGATATTAAAAAGAATAATCTTGGGAGGCGTGTTTCAGGATGAATTTGTCAATTGCTAAAAAAATGGTTCTGCTTGGCGTGGTGATTGTGGTGGGTTTGGGACTCATGGAGACCATTTCATTTTTCAGTAATCGCAGCGTGCAATCCTCATCAGCACTTGTGACGGAGAGAAACAGCCAGGTCGAAGTGATCAATAATGTCCTGCAGTCCCAGCTTCGCCTGATGCTGGCCGCCATGGACTCCATCATTGATAAGGATGAAGGGCGTATAGCCCCGGCACGGATGGCGGTTATTAATGAAAATGTGACCTTTATTACGAGAAGTCTGATTTCTTTGGAAGGGTTGGCGGATACGGCTGAGGAAATGAGCCTTATCAAAAAGATGGAGGTGGATTTTGATCATCTGGCTGAGGGTATCCAGGTCCTGCTTGTCCGGCTCATTGAGTCAAAAGCGCCGGAGTCTGAATTTGTCAAGGTCGATGACATGCTCGATACCTATGGCAATAGCATTGAAGGGGCGTTGAATCGTTTTAAGGCCTCTGTGCAGGAGGAGGTGCAGGAGGCCGCCGTTCATGGCGACAGGGTGCTGGCCAGAAGTTCACTGCTGGGCACCATCGTCTTTGTTGTGGTTCTTGCTCTCACCGTGGCCATTTTGTTTGTTATCAGTCGTTCCATCATTAAGACAATAACCGAGGTTAGTCTGAGTCTTGACAGTGGATCTAGCCAGGTGGCGGATGCGGCCGGCGAGATCTCCTCCTCAGCCCAGACCTTGGCGGATGGCGCCTCCAGGCAGGCGGCCTCGGTGGAAGAGTCATCCGCCTCCATGGAGGAGGTCTCTTCCATGAGTAGAAGGGATGCCGATAATGCCAGGGAGGCGGATGGCCTGATGCGGGAGGCCAAGAAGGTCATTGGTGAGGCCGGGGCCTCCATGGTGAAAATGACCGATTCCATGGCCGATATTTCCGCGGCCAGCTCGGAAACCCAGAAGATTGTCAAGACCATTGACGAGATCGCCTTCCAGACCAATCTCCTGGCCCTGAATGCCGCTGTTGAGGCGGCCCGGGCCGGTGAGGCCGGGGCGGGCTTTGCCGTGGTGGCAGACGAGGTGCGCAACCTGGCCATGCGGGCGGCAGACGCTGCCAAAAACACCTCCGCTCTCATTGAGGGCACTGTGCAGAAGGTTGAGGTGGGTAGTAATCTTGTTGGGGCAACCAGCACCTCCTTTAATTCGGTAACCGAGGCCTCCGATCGTATTGGCGTGTTGATCTCGGAAATTGCCAGTTCTGCCGATGAACAGGCCACGGCCTTGGGTCAGATGAATCAATCCCTGCAGGAGATTGAGGTCGTCACCCAGTCCAATGCCAGCGCAGCCGAAGAGGCGGCCGCCGCCTCTGAAGAGCTCACCGGTCAGGCTGACATGATGAAGGGCTTTGTGGAGGATCTCATGGCCTTTGTGGAGGGCCGGGCCGCTGGAACAAGGATGGCCAGGATGGCCCCGGTCAGCAGCCCTGTTGCCGCCCACCAGCCATCAATGGCGGCAATGAAGAGTCTTCCGGCCGCACCTGTGAAAAGACCAGGGGGACGGGCGGCATCTGGCAAGGCTGCTGATGTTATTCCCTTTGATGACGATGATTTTGAGGATTTTTAGGTCTTTTGTGGTGCGGGAGGGGTAAGGGCCCATGGGGCCCTGCCTGTTCCGGGTTGGCGGGACGGGGGGATGTTCCCCTAAGCCTGACGATATTTGCTGATACCCATAAAAAAGGTTCATCAGCGAAGTCCTGGTTGGACTCTTTGTTGAAACACAGAGGCACAAAGACACAGAGGTTTTCTTTTTGTAATCCCTCTGTGTCCTTTGTGCCTTTGTGTTTGGAAAGATGGTTAGCCGCGACTTTTAAGGCTGACATCCTCCCTCTCCCAGACATTTCTTCCGTGGTTTCCGTGGCAAAAACAAAGTCATTCCCACACATTGACGAAGAGCATAAAAAAGGCTGCCATCATGGCAGCCTTTTTTTATGGTAAATGGAGGTTTTGTCGTTACGAGACAGTGAGATCGTCCCTGACAACCTTGCGCGGGCCACCATGGGTGGCGGTGGACCAGTCCCGGATGGGGGCAATGCGCTCCAGGCCCTCGGCCTGACCGATACGGATCATCCGGTCATGGATTGACTGCCAGATGCACTCGACATCAGAATGGATTTCACAGCGTCCGTCAACGGAACCGCCACAGGGGCCGTTCAGCAGGCTCTTGGCGCAGCGTACCACCGGGCAGAGACCGCCGGTGAGATGGAGGATGCAATCGCCACAACCGGCGCATTGTTCCGCCCAGATACCCTGTTCGGCAGAGCCCCCCATAAACGAGGTGTTCAGGGCCGGATACACGGTATCCTTGGGACGAAGATTGGCAATGAAGTTTACACCCACGCCGCAGGCCGTTGAGACAATGGCGTCATACTTGCCCTTCAACTGGTCAAGGCCGTCGATATACTCCTTGTCACATTGGCGCACCAGGGAATCGGTGCTGACCTTGGCCTTCTTGCCCTCTTTCTTGAGGCCGATGCGGATCAGGGAGGCGAGGATCTCGGCCTCACGCTCGCCGCCGGCGGAACAGACAGAGACACAGCCACGGCAGGCCAGAACCAGGATTTTTTTGGCGTCCTTGACCATGGTCAGGATCTCGCCCATGGGCTTACGTTCGGCAACAATCATTTTGAACCTCCCTCAAAGGCAGGGCCTAAGTCAGTGATACGTTTATTCATTAACTGGGCCGCCTCAATAAATTCGAGATGGAAGCCGCGGCCGCTGTGGAACATTTCCGCCCGTTCTTCGCCCAGGCCGAGTTCCTGTAATGATTTTTTAACAGCGACAACACGTTTAGCAGCGCGCTCGCTGCCCTTTTTGTTGTGACATTCGCCGATGGGGCAGCCCACGAAGAAAACGGCGTCAGCACCATCTTCAAAGGCCTTGAGAAGGGTGGTCTCCTGTAGTTTGCCGCCACACACCAGTCGGTTGATGGTGACATTGTCAGGCATGCCATCGGCCTTCAGGGCCTCAGCCCCCTCAGCAAGACTCTGCTGGGAGGTGTAGTGGCAACAAAATGCTTGGATATTTGGAGTAAAGCTCATCTACATCTCCGTAAAAAGTAAACCCGCATGGCGGGAGTTCATCAGGCGTTCCAGCTATCAGCCGGCAGCGGCAATGAGGCGTTCGTCCTCGCCCTGATTCTGCTCGATGGCCTGGGCCGGGCATTCGGAAACACAGATTCCGCAGCCTTGGCATTTTTCAGAGTCGATAAAGGCAACGCCTTTATCATCAATAACCGGAACCTCAAAGGGGCAGACGCGGACGCAGGTGAGACAGGAGACGCATTGGTCACGTTCTACCCAGGCAATCTTGCCCTTTTCGCGCAGGTCCTGCTCGCTGATAATCCCCTCTTTCATGGCCAGTTTCTGGATGGCGGACATGATTGCCGCAAAGCGGACATTCTGGGGGCAGACAAAGACGCAACCCTGGCATTGGGAACAGTACCAAAGCAAGTCCGCCTGGAGGACCTGATCTTTAAGGCCCATGCGGATCATATGGATGATCTTGCGGGGGTCAAACTCTGGAATGGCTTGACTGACAGGGCATGCACCGCTGCAAGCCCCACAGGAAAAACAAGAGTTGAGATGTTCGCCACCGGGAAGTGCTGTCACTTCAGCCCCGAAGGCGGCATTGATCTCTTTATTAGTGATGGCCATAATTTCCTCGTTAAAAAAAACTAATCAAAAAAAATGAAGATTGTTTTTGCTGAGACAGTGCAGTGATTTAGCAGTACTAAACCACCCTCCGATAAAGGGGGGGAGGGGGATGGATATGTTCACTGGGTGTGTCGAATTTCCGCCGCGCCCCCATTGTTGAAGGGAAAGGCAGTCGAAGAAGCTACCAGAACCGAACACGTTTTGTCAAGGAAATCTCAGGGGCTTTTACGCGTCCTTATCCCTGGAATTGGGTAGTTGTACGGGGTTAGACCAGGAGGCGAAACTCGCCCTTGCCGAGCAGATCGTGGAGGTGGAGGAGGCCACAGAGCGCCCCTGCGGAATTGGTCACCGGCAGGGCCGTGACTTCATGGCGCTGCATAATGCTCAAGGCATCAGCGGCCAGCAGGCCCTCATCAATGGTCTTGGGGGATGGGGTCATCATCTGACTGGCAATGATCTCGGCCAGATTGGTCCTGTTGTCGCTGATCAGGCGGCGGAGGTCACCATCGGTGATGATGCCGCGCAGGGTGCTGTCTTCAAGGACCAGGACAGCGCCGATATTCTTTTTGTCAAGGATGGCAACGGCGTCAGCAAAGCTTGTTTGCGGGGTGACAACGGGTAGCTCAGCGTCGGTCATCATCACCTCGGAGACCTTGACCTTGAGGCGCTCACCCAGGCTGCCGCCGGGATGGTTGTAACGAAAATCACTGGCGGCAAAATTCTTTTTGTCCATAAGGACCACGGCCAGGGCATCGCCAACGGCCAGGGCAGCCGTGGTGCTGGCTGTGGGGGCCAGTCCCCAGGGGCAGGCCTCCCGGGGCACGGCAGCGCCCAGGGTGGCATCGGCAAAATCGGCCAGGGTGGAGGAGCCGTTGCCGGTGAGGGCGATGGTCTTGACCCCCCTGCTTTTCAGGGTGGGCATCAGGAGGTTAAGCTCCGATGTCTCGCCGCTATAGGAGATGGCCAGTACCACATCGCTGGGGGCAACAATGCCGAGATCACCATGCATGGCCTCCACCGGATGGAGAAAGAGGGAGGGGGTGCCGGTGGAATTGAGGGTGGCGGCAATCTTCTGGCCGATGATACCTGACTTGCCAATGCCGGTGATGATGAGCCGGGTGGGGCAGGCCATTATCAGCTCTATGGCCCTGTCAAAGTCTGCATCAAGTTGATCGATCACAGCGCGGATACCTTCTGCTTCGATCTGGAGAACCTCTTTGGCGCGGGCAAGTGAAGACATATTTAATCAGAAGTTGAGAAGTCAGAATTCAGAAATAAGAATGATGAAAACAGGATTCGGCATTGTGAATATGCCATGGCATCAGCCACAGCCGCAACCCAGGGTTTCCTTG
>JAUVQZ010000177.1 GCA_030597865.1 Pseudomonadota bacterium
AGAAGCAGTGCGTGATGTTGTGCCTGCCACAAAGTGCTCAATGAGCCTGTCTTGTTTGGCTTTACTAAGTCTACTTTTACGCATACGGCCATCCTAAATAATTTTCATTATCTAGGACAGCCCCTTTGATTTTGATCTGGAAAAATCGTTGAGGGTGGTTCTTGTCCATGGGGGTGGCTGGATCTGCATCCTGGCCAGGTGTCAGGCCGCAGGGTTAGAGCATAGTGGTCCCTTCGTTTTCTTGATGGCGTACATCCTGGCGTCCGCCTCGGAGAGAATGGCGTCAAGGACGCAGGGGGTATCCTGGTCAGCCGCGCTGCAGCTAACGATGCCCACACTGATTGACAGCTTGGAGGTAAGGCCTGGTTCACTGTTGATTTGGTCAACCCTTGCCTCCAGTCTTTTTAGGATGGCCCCTTCACCCTCGGCATCGGTGAGCAGCACCGCAAACTCGTCGCCGCCAAGACGGCCGACAATATCTGATTTACGGCAGACACCCTCCAGGATCTTGGCGGTCCTGCGGATCATCTTGTCGCCGGCAATATGTCCCTGGCTATCATTGATGGCCTTTAGATTATCAATGTCGGCATAGAGCAGGTAGGCCACCGTCCCATTTCTGGCGTAAATCTGCAGCTGCTTTTCCACCAGGGTCATGAATCCCCGGCGGTTGAGAAGGCCGGAGAGGTCATCGGACATGGCCATGGTTCGCAGCTTCTCTTCACTCTCCTTCAGGGCGCTCAGCACCTTTTTGCTCTCTGTAATATCGACAAAGCTGTTGATATAGACCAGGGAGCCCCGCAGGGTGATGGCCTGTACAGACATGACAATCGGCATTCGTGGAGATTGTGGCGGTATCAGTTCCGCTTCCATATTAATGATGGGCCTGTCCCTGGTCACCACCGGCGGCCATTCATCCACCTCTGCCACCGGCCCAATAAGCCCAGAACAGATATTGCCGATGAGCTGCTCCTTGCTGGTCTGAAAGAGTGAGCAGGCGGTGGGATTGGCATCAATGATAATTTGATTATCAGCATCAACAACAATCAGACCGCTGGGCAACGACCCCATTAAGGCCTTCAGGTAATATTCATTTTCCTCCAGGGCCTCCCGCGCCCTTTTGAGGCTGCTGATATCGGAGGCGACACACACCGTTTCCGTTTTGCCACTCTCGCGAACCAGGGAGCTGCAGGAAAAAAGCACTGGAATGGCGCTTCCGTCCTTGTGGCGGTAGGCTGTTTCCAGCCTTTCACCTTTTTTCAGGAGTTGGCCGATAAAATCTGGGCCCTGTAAGCCGTCAAAAAAGATATCTTCAACGGAGAGAAGGAGAAGCTCCTCCTCACCATAGCCCAACAGCTTGGAGGTGCAGCTGTTGGCGCGGCAAATCTCACCGGTCTCTGAGATAACCATGACGCTTTCCATCATGGTGGCAAAGATACTGTCAACATAATCCCTTTTGACCATGGTGCTTAACAGGTTATCAACCATGGTCTGAAAGGATGACACAAGAACCCCCACCTCATCCTTCCTGTTTTTGATAAGGGCCAGTTCCCGGGTGGCCAAATTGCCGGTGGAAATCTCTCGGGCCACGTGGGTTAGTTGGCTGATGGGCGTGGTAATGGTTCGGGCCAGAAGGTAGGAGAGGAGGGCGGTAACCAGGCAGAGACCCAGGAAGATGACAACCGCCTGGTTACGCAAATGACCGAGCTGGGTCGTTATCCTCTCATGGGGCAGGGTGGTAACCAGGTTCAGGTGTAATTCAGGAATGGGGATATAGGCCACCATGGACTCAATTCCCAGGATGTTTGCCAATCTGACATGGGCTTTGCCTGTGGCAAGGTCCAAAAAATCCTGGCCCGCCCCATGGAATGAGGCGATGCGCATGATAGTGGTCTGGCCATGGCCATGGCCATGGCCTGATTCCTGGACAAAGATATCATCCTGGCCGTCACCCCACAGGGCCATAAAACCACCCCGGTGGATATGGGTGGAGGCCACCTCATGGAGCAGGTTGCGATAGGGCACAGCGGCCAGCAGGGTGCCGCGATATTTTTCTCCAAAATAGGTGTACTTGCTTAGGGCCATGTAGAGTTGAGAGGTGCGCCTGCTGTCCAGCTCCCTGTCAAAAATTATCTCCACCTCGTTGGGGTTTGCCTGGGTACGGTTCACCATCTCCTGGTCATGGCTCGAGGCAAGGACCTCAACATTTTCACCATCCTTGACCTTGACCTCTTCGTACCCTTGCCTGTTTATGAAGCTTATCTGGGGGAATTCTTTTTGGAAACCGGCAAGATACTCTGCCAGGGCCAGGTCACGATAGGTCTGCAAATAATCAACCACCGCTTGACCGCTGGCAATCTGATGGAGGGATTGCTGTTTCTTTAGGACATTATCGCGGAGCATATCCGCGGTGTGGTCGACAATAAACTCCAGGTGTTGCCTTTCCGTGGCCACCAGCTTGTTGACAATAAAACGGTACGCCAGGCCACCAAGGGCGATATTGACCAGGAGGATCGCGACAATATGGGACCAGAGGATCCTGGTTTTGATGGATCTAAAAATCATATATTCTCCGGTGTAACGGGAGTGGCTCCATGGCTGACCATAATCTCCTTTGCCTCGCCGCTTTCCAGAAAATTGATAAAGGCCAATGCCTGGGTACTGATATTGGAACGCCACACCAGGCCAAACTCTGAGTAGAGGGGATACTGGCCAGAAGATATGGTCTCCACACCTGGCATCACGCCCTCAAAATTAACGATATGGACACCTTGCCTGTTGATGGCAGAGGCTAGTGGGCCATAGGCGATGATGTTGTTGTGGCGGGCAACAGTATCGATGGTTGCAGGTGTACTGTAGATGGTCTTACCCTCTGGTTTCTCAATAAGGGCAAAATCTATCAGGTATTTTTCAATAACGGCCCGTGAAGAATCTCCCTTCTCACGGTTGGCAATGTATATTTTTGCTACCGGTCCTCCCATGTCCTGCCAGGATCGCATCTTGCCGGAGAAAATACTCACCACCTGCTGGGCCGTGATATTGGTGATGCTTTTAAGGTTGGCACTGACCATAAAGACCACGGGCGAATGGGCAAAAACCATATGGCTAAGCCCATAGCGCTTTTCCTTGTCCCTCAGGGGCCGGGCCAGGCGGCCAATATCACATTGGCCAAAGGCCGTGACCTTGACGCCACCGGACGAACCAATGGAGTCGGGGACCACTATATTGATTCCAGGGTGGCGCCCTTCATAGGCCACGGCCAACTGCCGGAGAAGCTCTTGATTGTCTCCACTGCCGCAAATCTTGACAGTGGTATTGGACTGGTCGGCTGGACTGGCCGCCGGCAGGCAAAGAAAAAAAAGGAGAACAAGCAGCTTGAACCTAGACATAACCCCCCGAAATAAAAAAGCTAATCTACAAAACGCACCTCCTGCACAAGACGCCACACCCCCATATGATATGAAGGATCGGCAAACCGTGTCAATTTTTTCGTCCCTGCCCTGCGCCTTACATCCTGTTTTGCGGCACCAAGAAACATAGCCCTGGTCCTGGGGAACTTTTACAAAAAAGGAACCCTGCCCCTCAGTGGTTTACGTTTTTGTAAAGATGTCCCGTGGCCCGCCTGGGGAATGGCAATAATTTGCTTAATATATCAACAAGATATGCGCTAAGGGTAAAAAATAATGTGCCCTGGCACAGGGGTTGCTCTTCAAAGCTGCCCAATGGATATTTTTTTTGATATGCACATTTTTGAGACAGGTTGCCGCCTGGGTAAAAAAATAAAGGAGAAACTCGATGGATACTGGTGATACCGCATTTATGCTCATGGCAACTGCCATGGTTATGCTCATGACTCCGGGCCTGGCCCTTTTTTACGGCGGCATGGTCCGCTCAAAAAACGTCCTGTCCACCCTGCTCCAGGGCTTTATCTGCCTGGGTGTGGTGACCATTATCTGGGTGCTCTATGGCTACAGCATGGCCTTTGGCACCGACGTCAATGGCCTGATCGGCGGCATGGATTTTCTCCTGCTCCGGGGCGTTGGCGCCGAACCAATGGAGGGCAGTACCATCCCCCACCTGGTCTTCTGTGCCTTTCAGCTCATGTTCGCCGTTATTACCCCGGCGCTTATCACCGGCGCCTTTGCCGAGCGCATCAAGTTCTCCGCCTTCCTCCTGTTCACCGTCCTGTGGACGACATTTGTCTATTTTCCCATCTGTCACTGGGTCTGGGGCGGCGGCTGGATCAGCAATCATGGCGGTCTGGACTTTGCCGGTGGAACCGTTATCCATATTAACTCCGGTGCCGCTGCCCTGGTTGCCGCCCTCCTCATCGGAAAACGGAAGGGCTGGGGCAGGGAGGCCATCCACCCCCATAATCTGGGCATGACCCTGCTGGGCGCCGGCCTCCTCTGGTTCGGCTGGTTTGGCTTTAATGCCGGTAGCGCCCTTGCTGCCGACGGCATTGCCGCCATCGCCCTGATGACCACCCAGGTTGCGGCCGGCTGCGGTGCCCTAGCCTGGCTCTTTGCCGAATGGTTCAAGCAGGGTAAGCCGACCATCCTCGGCGCTGCCTCCGGTGCCATTGCCGGCCTGGTTGCCATTACCCCAGGTGCCGGGTATGTTTCTCCGGCCTCTGCCATCATCATTGGTCTGGCCGGCGGCGTCATCTGCTACGCTGCCGTGCTGGTCAAAAACAGGCTTGGTTATGACGATGCCCTGGACGTGGTCGGTATCCATGGGGTCGGCGGGCTCTGGGGCGCCCTGGCCACTGGTATGTTTGCCTCTCTGGCCGTCAATCCCGGCGGTGCCGATGGTCTCTTTTTCGGCAATGCCAAGCTTCTGCTCACCCAGGCAGTTGACGCTGGCGCCACCATCATTTACTCTGTTGTGGTCAGCTTCATCATCCTCAAGGGTATCGACCTGGTAATTGGCCTACGGGTAGATATTGACGATGAGATTCAGGGCCTGGATATCTCCCAGCACAGCGAGATTGGCTACACCTTATAAGACACATCTTTTGACTGGGCTGAGCTTAACCGGCAGCTCGGTCTTTCTCACAGTTGGAGCGCATGTCATGCAAAAAATTGAAGCAATCATCAAACCGTTTAAGCTTGACGATGTAAAAGAGGCCTTGAACGAAATCGGCATCAGCGGCATGACCCTGTCTGAGGTCAAAGGCTATGGCCGCCAGAAGGGCCATAGGGAGATCTACCGCGGCGCTGAGTATAATGTTGATTTCATTCCCAAGATTAAACTGGAGCTGGTGGTGGACAGCGCCCAGGCCGATCTGATAGTGGAGACCATCATGAAGGCCGCCAGCACCGGTAAGATCGGCGATGGCAAGATCTTTGTCATGCCCGTTGAAGAGGTGATCAGGGTTCGCACCGGCGAAAAAGGCACTGAGGCTATTTAGGCCATCCTTTAGTTTTTTTCTCCTCTCTGTAAGGCCAGGGCCAATGGATAATTTATTTTATCCATTGGCCTTTTTTATGGATTATTTTTACACCCTCTCCCTCCACCAGTCTGTTACACTCAAAGGAGACCATAATATCCTGCCCTTGAATCCTCACCCAGCCATTGTCTGTGTCTGCAACCAACAAAACGAAAAAAATTTTCATCAGCGGTATGGTTCAGGGGGTAGGCTTCCGCCCCCACCTTTACCGTCTGGCCATGGAGCATGGTCTGTGTGGTCAGGTGGCAAATAGTCTGGCCGGGGTGGAACTTGTCCTTGAGGGGGACGAGGCCGGCATCACCCTTCTTGTCGATACATTGCTGGCAAGCCCGCCGCCGGGATCCGCCATCATCTCTGTCCGGCAACAGAGCATTGCCTCAAGACAATACCCAGACTTTACCATTGCCCCAAGTCTCATCGGTGGCCACCACGCCCCCCTGGCTCCGGCCGATTTCGGCATGTGTTCCGACTGCGAGGGGGAGCTGCTCGACCCTGATAACCATCGCTATCAGCATCCCTTTATTTCCTGTACCGCCTGCGGCCCACGATTTACCATTATTCAAGGCCTGCCCTATGACCGGCCCCT
>JAUVQZ010000091.1 GCA_030597865.1 Pseudomonadota bacterium
GAGACAGCATAACTGTCAAAGTTAGACTCCGCCTCAACCACCGCCTTGACCAGGTGGGGATCAAGGTTATATCTCTGAGCCGCTTCCCGGATAAAATAATCATAATCGCGGATATCAGCCTGCTTGCGGTACTTCCTAAGATAGGCCACCTGATTTTTATCGTTAAAACGCGGATCATTGGGGGCATTGGAAAAATGCACCGTTCCCTTATGGTCAACAAAGGTGTAAATCCCCGCGGCAACGGGACCAGCCGAGGTGACGAGCAGGGCCAGACAGAGGCCTATGTTCAGGGAGAAATGAGAACGCCACATCCCTCCATCCTAGTCACTTTAATAACAAGGGGCAAGGGTTGTCGTGCAGTTTCCCGACAACCCTGCGGTTTCCCTTCATAAAAAAATGGCCCGCTCAAAAAGATGCTTACTTCTGGCGTTTTTCCCAATCCTTGAGGAAACTTTCCATGCCAAGGTCAGTGAGGGGGTGCTTGGCGAGCTGGGCAATGACCTTAAAAGGGATGGTGGCGATATCAGCACCGATAAGGGCCGCATCCATGACGTGCATGGGGCTGCGAACACTGGCGACAATCACCTCTGACTGATAGCCGTAATTATCAAAAATGGTCATCATATCACTGATCAGATCCATCCCGGTCTGGGCGATATCATCAAGGCGGCCGACAAAGGGGCTGACAAAGGTGGCGCCGGCCTTGGCGGCCAGCAGGGCCTGGGCCGTGGAAAAAACCAGGGTGACGTTGGTCTTGATACCCTCGTCACTGAAGGCCTTGGTGGCCTTGAGTCCATCGGTGGTCATGGGAACCTTGATGACGATATTATCACTGATCTTGGCAAGCTCACGGCCTTCCTTAACCATGCCTTCGCTATCCAGGGCAATGACCTCGGCGCTGATTGGCCCGTCAACGATGCTGGCGATCTCGGTGATGATCTCTTCAAAGGGTTTGTTTTCCCGGGAAATCAGGGTGGGGTTGGTGGTGACGCCGTCAACCATGCCCATGTCCACTGCCTTTTTGATCTCATCAATATTTGCGGTATCTATAAAAAATTTCATGACTCTCTCCTTTCCTGTTGCTCGATAAATTTATTGCGGCATTCCTTGCTGCAGAAATAATAGGTTTTTTCGTCCATCTCCACCGAGAGCGCTTGACTCTGGGGCACATAGGTATGACAGATCGGATCTTCGGCCAGGGTGTCCTGGGCCGGAATTTCCGGAGGCACCTGGCTGGTGGCTTGTTTTTTTTTCCTGTTACCAAAGAGGAGGCGGTAGAGGATGTAAAACAGAACCGCCAGGATAAGTATTCGGATTGGATGCATTGTCTATGTCCACTCTGTTTTTTCAACGTGATCCGTGGTCTGCAGGGCCCTCATCATCTGGCGGGAGGTGAGACCAAGGCCGGGGTGGAGATGATCCGGGGCGATCTCAACCAGGGGGGCAAGGACAAAGAGACGACTGCTGAGGCCCGGATGGGGCACCTCAAGGTCAGCATCCTGGATAATCTGGTCGTCATAGTAGAGGATATCCAGATCCACACTGCGGTCATGGCCGGCAGCGCGGTCACGTCCCATGGCCCTTTCAATATCCAGCATGACGGTCAGCAATTCATGGGGCAAAAGGCTTGTTTCCAGGGCACCGGCCGCATTGGTAAACCAGTTGTCGGTGCTTATCCCCACCGGTTCAGTTTTATAGGGTGACGAGAGGCTGAGAATGGTAACGCCCCGGGTTTTTCCCAGGCGTTGCCAGGCCTGTTGGATGTTTTCCTTGCCATTGCCAAGGTTGGAGCCTAATCCGATGAATACCAGGGCCATAGCCTCTTTTCCACCACTTGAAGTTATTTGTTTATGCGGTCAGCCGATAGCTCTGGAGCGCTGGCAAGGTTACCTGTTGCCCGTTACAGGTCGGCAAGGCCCAGGACGTCGAACATGGTGAACATGCCCTCTTTTCTGCCGGCCAGCCAGGCTGCGGCCTGAGCAGCACCACGGGCAAAATTATCGCGGTTATGGGCCCGGTGGGTCAGTTCGATCCGTTCGCCCGGTCCGCAATAATAGATGGTGTGTTCGCCGACAATATCGCCGCCACGGATGGTCTGGATACCGATCTCGGCCTTGGTGCGTTCACCGATAATGCCGTTTCTTTCGTAGACCCCCACCTCGGAGAGATCGCGGTTGACACCCTCGGCCAGCATCTCGCCCAGGCGCAGGGCCGTGCCGCTGGGGGCATCCTTTTTCATATTATGATGGGCCTCAACGATCTCCATGTCATAGTCGTCACCCAGGATGGAGGCGATCTTCTTGGCGATCTTGAACATGACATTGACACCCACCGCCATATTGGCCGACTGGACAATGGCCATCTGGTCAGACAGGGCGCGGAGCCCAGCGAGGTTGTCTTGGCTCAGCCCCGTGGTGCCGATGACCATGGCCGTATTATGGGTGGCGCAGATCTTGGCAAAGGCCATGGTGGCGGCGTGGAAGGTGAAGTCAATGACCACATCACCCTGGTCAATAATCTCCTCCAGGCTGCCGGAGATGGAGACGCCCATGGTGCCATAACCGCCTATTTCGCCCATATCCTTGCCAACGGCAGGGTTGTCCGGCTGTTCAGAGCCGCCCACCAGGGTGAGATTGGGGTTCTGGCTCACCATATAACCGATACGTTGACCCATACGACCGGCAGCACCGGCCACAATTACCTTTGTCATGATTTTTCCCTTAATAAATTAGCCACGGAATCCACGGAAAACACAGAAATATTTTTTTTGTTTCCGGGTTTTCCGTGGATTCCGTGGCTAAAAATAATTTGTAGGCCTGATAAACCCAGGCTTTTAGATTAATCCCTGGGCCTTGAGTACGGGAGTCAGGCGCTCCAAGGCGTCAGCGCCGATCTCCCAGAGGGGCTGGCGCGGGGCGCCGGACTTGATCTTGCCCATCATCTCCAGGGCCTTCTTGGCCGGCACCGGGTTGGTGTCAAAGAACATGGAGCCCATGAGGGGGAAGAGCTGGTACTGGATGTCGCGGGCCTTTGCCACATCTGCGGCCAGGGCGGCGTTCATCAGGTCAGACATGGCCTTGGGGTGGACGTTGGAGGTTACCGAGACAACGCCGGTACCGCCTAAGAGGACCAGGGCCATGGCCGTAAAATCGTCGCCGGACATCACGGCAAAATCGGCGGGACAGCGACCGATGACGTCACAGGCCCGGTTCATGTCAGCCGTGGCCTCCTTGATACCGACAATATTGTCCACCTCGGCGCAGCGGGCCACCGTAGCAGCGTCCATATCAATGGAGGTGCGGCTCGGCACATTATAGAGGATCATGGAGATATCCACGGCCTCGGCCACACTCTTGAAATGCTGGTAGAGACCTTCCTGGGAAGGTTTATTGTAATAGGGAGTGATGACCAGGGCACCATCAGCGCCGGCAGCCTTGGCATGCTTGGTGAGCTCAATGGTCTCGCTGGTGGAATTGGAGCCGGTGCCGGCCAAGACCGGCACACGGCCGGCCACGGTGGCAATGGTGAGCTCCACCACCCGGTGGTGCTCATCATGGCTCATGGTGGCAGACTCACCGGTGGTGCCGCAGGGCACGATGCCGTGGGTGCCGTTGGCGATCTGAAATTCGATAAGATCCTTAAGGCCCTGCTCATCCAACTGACCATCGATAAACGGGGTGACTATGGCGACAAAGGCTCCACGAAAGGGGTTCATACTCTTCTCCTTGTTGTTCATTAACTCGTTTTTTGTAAAGGCCACCGTGAAGAATCTACACTTTCAAGGTGCCTAAAAATATAAAATGGCTATCCACTTCGTGGCCTGAAGAAGAAGTTGAGAAGTAAGAATTTGAGAAATAAGTAGAAGGGATGGTTCTTAATTAAGAAAAAAGTACATTCTTCTCAACTCCTTATTTCTCAACTTCTCAACCTCTTAAATATTTTTTTCAGCGCAGGGCCTCTTTATCAAGCATACCCTCATATATAAAGCTGGCCGGGCCCTCTAAAAAGACAGCGCTCACCTGGTTTTTCTCCCTGTCCCCAATGTCAAAATAGATGGTGAGGATCTCGCCACCGGAGCTTGTTACCGATACCGGGCTGGTTACATGGCCAAGAAGGCCGCCGAGCAGGGCGGCGGCAACCGCGCCGGTGCCGCAGGCCATGGTCTCGTCTTCGACGCCACGCTCATAGGTGCGCACCGTGAGTGACGAGGGACCGGTCACCTCTGCGAAATTAACATTGGTACCGGCCGGCTGAAAATGACCATGCATGCGAACCTCGTGGCCCCACTCCTTCACCGGGGTCTGACCATTGCTCTCCACGAAATAAACGGCATGGGGCACACCGGTGTTGGAAAACTGGATGGTCCTTTCTTCGCCGCCAAAGATGAGGGGCAGGGCCTGGTTGGTATCCAGGGGAGGGGTCATCTCCAGCTTGACCTGGTCGCCGATCACCTCGGCCCTGATCAGGCCGGCCACGGTCATGAAGCTCATGGTGGCCGGGGCAATACCCTTGCTATGGGCATAACGGGCCGCACAGCGGGCGCCATTGCCGCACATCTCGGCCCGGGAGCCGTCGCCGTTGAAGAACTGCCACTGAAAATCCGCTTCAGGGTGATTTTCAATGAGGATCAGGCCATCCGCACCCACCGAGAACATCCGTTTGCACACCTTGGCGGCAAAGGCGGCGATCTCGTCCTCTTTTAAAAAGGGCTGGCGATGGTCAATGATGATGAAATCATTGCCCGTGCCGCTCATCTTGGTAAAGGGTATGGGAAAATTCATTTTTTTCTGGCCTCGGAATCCACGGAAAAACACGGGAATGATTTTTTTTGATGGTTCCGTGGATTCCGTGGCAAATTTTTTTGTTATTTTTCGGGAATCATTTCCCCGGCAATCATCATCTCCAGGGTCTCCCGCTGGCGGATGACGTGGAACTTGGTGCCGTCCACCAGGACCTCGGCCACCCGGGGCCGGGTATTATAATTGGAGGACATGGTAAAGCCGTAGGCGCCGGCGCTCATCACGGCCAGCAGGTCATCCTGCTTGCTCACCGGCACCTGTTTGTCCCGGGCCAGAAAGTCGCCGGTCTCGCAGATGGGGCCCACCACGTCGCCAAGCTCTCTACCCTGGCCGCGCTCCTCCACCGGCAGGATGGCGTGGTAGGCATCGTAGAGGCTGGGCCGGGCCAAATCATTCATGCCAGCGTCAACAATGGTAAATTTCTTGCCGCCCTGCTTGGTGTAGAGGACCTTGGTCACCAGGATGCCGGCATTGCCCACTATAACCCGTCCAGGTTCCAGGATCAAGGTGCAGCCCAGATCGCCCAGTTCCTCCTCCAGGGCCCTGGCATAGTCAAGGGGTGCTGGCGGTTCTTCATCATCATAGGTAATGCCCAGGCCGCCGCCCAGGTCAAGATAGGTGATGGCACAGCCGGCCCCCTGAAGGCGTTGGATGAAATTCTTGACCTTGGCCAGGGACTCGACAAAGGGCGAGACATCAATGAGCTGGGAGCCGATATGGCAGCTCACCCCCACCACCTCGATATTAGCCATGGCCATGGCCCTTTTGTAGACCTCCA
Organism: Pseudomonadota bacterium; assembly: GCA_030597865.1. Taxonomy (GTDB): domain Bacteria; phylum Desulfobacterota; class Desulfobulbia; order Desulfobulbales; family SURF-16; genus BM506. The sequence goes on from JAUVQZ010000091.1 coordinate 5,578, forward strand.
GGGCCTCAGCAATGGGCACACCAAACTTATTCTTGGCAAGACCGGTGGAGATATAGGCATGGGTCTTGGGGTCCACATCCGGGTTGACCCGGAAGGAGACCGGGGCCTTGACGCCTAGTCCGGCGGCCACCTCCTGGAGGGCGTCAAGCTCCTGCTCCGACTCGACATTGAACATGAGGATGCCGGACTCAAGGCCATATTTCAGCTCGTCGCGGCCCTTGCCCACCCCGGAGTAGACGATCTTCTTGGGGTCCATACCGGCCTTCAGTGCCCGGAACAGCTCGCCGCCGGAGACGATATCGGCACCGCCGCCCAGGGAGGCGAACAGGTTTAAGATGGCAATATTGGAGCAGGACTTGGTGGCAAAACAGGTGATATGGGGCACGGAAAAGGAGCCGTCAAAGACCTGAAAATGGCGGCCCAAGGTCGCCTTGCTGTAGAGATAAAACGGGGTGCCGACCTGGCCGGCAATATCCTTAACAGCCACGTCTTCACAGTGGAGTTCGTCATCTATGTATTCAAAATGATTCATAATCGTAAGTTGGTAGTCTATCTATGGTTTGGTGTAGGACACCGGCTGTGATGGTTCTGATTCATTACGCCGCACACCGCTATCAAAGGCGGTTACCCTATAGCTATAGGTCCCGGCTGGCAGATCGGTGAGGTCGGCATAGGTGATGGCCCCACCACTGGCGGTGGCAATGCGCTGCCATGTCCCTTCCGGCCCCTGGCGGTAAATATAATAGCCGTCAACATCGGCATCAGGCGAACCTTGCCAATGCAGCTGGATCCCTCCCTGGAGACCAACGGTGCCCAACCTGGTCGGGGGGACGGGGGGCGTCATATCAAGGGGCATACCAATGGCGGTTTTGCTGGCCCTGCTCAGGGTGATGATGCCCTGTTCGGCCTGAACGGCCCTGACCTGGTAAAAATAGGTGTGGCTGTTGGTCACCGAAGGGTCGATGGAGGAAAGGCCGGTCACCGGCAAACACAGGGGGCTAAAATTTTTATTATCTAGGCTGCGATAGACCTGGTACTGAAGTTCAGCAACCGGCGAACCGTCTGCACGATGGCGCACCGGCGACCAGGAGAGGCTGAGGGAGCTATCGCTGATGCCGACCTTTAGGTCCGCTGGGGGGAGCAGGGCATGGCGGTGCAGGAAATCAATACGGTTGGAGTCCTTACTCAAAACACGCCAACCCGAATTGGCCTGCACCATGTAGACATAATGATAGCCAACCTCAAGCATTTTGTCGTGGAAGGTGACCTGGCTGCCGGGCTTAAGTTTCCGGGCGTCCACCTCAAACCCCTGGTCGTACACCACCGGGCAGCCCCGGCAATAGTCGGCAGCTGGAATCCGGGCCTTATGGACCAGAAAGTTGCGGATGGTATCGATACGGGCGTTGTTAACGGAGAGACGCGGGTAGGTCCAGGTCAGGGTTATGGCCCGGTCATCAAGCTGGGAGCGCAGATCGGTAATGGCAGCGGCGATAACGGCCTGGGGCGGCACTGGCGATGTCTTGCGGCCACAACCGGAAACCAGGGCCAGGGTCATGATGAGAAGAAGGGCCCAAAGCCGTTTCATGTCACCATACCTAGATCTTTTTCTGCCACGGCCAGGGCCTCTTCCACCCTTTTGAGACCGGTACCCCCCAGGGAGAGGCGGCTGTTCACTGAGCCCTGGACCGAGAGGACAGCAAAGACGTCCTCTTCAATGGTGGCGGAAAACTCTTTAAGTTCGGCGATGGAGAGGTCGGTGAGCTCCTTTTTTTCCTTGAGGCAATAGGCCACGGTCTGGCCGACAATGGAATGGGCCTGGCGAAAGGGTACATTTTTGCGGACCAGATAATCGGCCAGATCCGTGGCGGTCATATAGCCGCCACCACCGGTAAGTTCTTCCAGGCGGTCGGTGTGGAAAGTCATATTGGCCAGGAGCTCGGCCATGATGGCCAGGCTTTGGCCCACCGTGTCAATGGTGTCAAAGAGGGGTTCCTTGTCCTCCTGCAGATCACGGTTATAGGTCATGGGCAAGCCCTTGAGCAGGGTGAGCAGGGCCATGAGATTGCCCACCACCCGGCCTGATTTGCCACGGATAAGCTCAGGGATATCGGGATTCTTCTTCTGGGGCATGATGGAGCTCCCCGTGCAAAAGGCGTCGGCCAACTCGACAAACTTAAACTCTTCCGAGCTCCAGAGCACCAGCTCTTCGGACAGGCGGCTGAGATGGATCTGGATCATGGCGCCGGTGGAGCAGAATTCAATGATAAAGTCACGGTCGGCCACGGTGTCCATGGAGTTGGCCGAGACCTTGGGAAAATCGAGCTCACGGGCGACAAACTGCCGGTCAATGGGCAGGCCGGTACCGGCCAGGGCAGCAGCGCCCAAGGGCAAAACATTGATCCTCTTCAGGCCGTCCACCAGACGTTCCTTGTCGCGGCCGAACATCTCATAATAGGCCAGCATATGATGGGAGATGAGCACTGGCTGGGCCCGCTGGAGATGGGTGTAGCCGGGCATCACGGCGCCGAGATAGGTGCGGGCCAGGCCGACAAAGCTCCTTTGCACCGCTGTGATCAGCTCGATCATCTCACCGGTAATTTCCCGCATATAGAGGCGGGTGTCGAGGTTGACCTGGTCGTTACGGCTGCGGGCCGTATGGAGCCGGGCCCCGGCATCGCCGATCTTGTCGGCCAGGGCCTTTTCGATATTCATGTGGATATCTTCCAGCTCCGGCCTAAAGACAAAGGTGCCAGCCTCAATCTCGGCCCGGATCTCGCTCAAGCCCTTGAGGATCTGACCGAGTTCCTCATCGGTGATCAGACCCTGGCGGGCCAGCATCTTGGCATGGGCCATGGAGCCGGCAATGTCCTGACGAAAGAGGCGGGAGTCATACTGGATGGAGGCGGAGAAGGCCTCCACCGAGGCGGCTGTCTTTCCGGAAAAGCGGCCGCCCCACATTTTTGTTTTGTTAGACATTCAGCGAACCTTTTTCATCCTTCGGCCTTCATCCTTGTTCTTTATTTATTGGTCAAGGCCCGCATGGTCAGGCGCAGGGCATTGAGGCGGATAAAACCCTCGGCATCAGACTGGGTGTAGACCTCGTCCTCCTCAAAGGTGGCAAAGCTTTCCTGGTAGAGGGAGTTATCAGACTTACGGCCCACCGGGATACAGTTGCCCTTGTAGAGCTTGAGCCGCACCACGCCGTTCACCGTCCTCTGGGCCTCATCCATGGTCTTTTGCATGAGCTCCATCTCCGGGGAGAACCAGAAACCGTTATAGATGAGCTCAGAGTAGCGGGGCACCAGGGAGTCGCGGATCTTCATGACCTCGCGGTCCAGGGTGATGGTCTCCAGGTCGCGGTGGGCAGCGCGGAGGATGGTGCCGCCCGGGGTCTCGTAGACGCCGCGGGACTTCATACCGACAAAACGGTTTTCCACCATGTCCAGACGGCCGATGCCGTTTTCACCGCCCAGCCGGTTCAGGGCGGCAAAGAGCTCAACAGGGGCCAACCGCTCGCCATTAATGGTCACAGGCGTGCCCTGCTCAAATTCCATCTCAATATAGGTGGGTTTGTCCGGCGCATTTTCCGGTGAGACGGAGAGCTTGAACATCGACTCTTCCGGCTCGTTCCAAGGATCCTCAAGGAGGCCGCCCTCAAAGCTGATATGGAGGATGTTCTCGTCCGAGCTATAGGGGTTCTTCTTGGTGGTGGGTACCGGGATGCCATGCTCCTTGGCATAGGCCACCAGTTTGGTGCGGGAGTTGAGGTCCCAAAAGCGCCAGGGGGCGATGATCTTCAGCTTGGGGTTGAGCCCCAGGTAGCCCAGCTCAAAACGAACCTGATCGTTGCCCTTACCCGTGGCGCCGTGGCTGACGGCATCGGCGCCTTCCTGCTGGGCGATGCGAACCTGTTCCTTGGCAATAATGGGCCGGGCCAGGGAGGTGCCGAGCAAATAAGAGCCTTCGTAAATGGCATTGGCCCGGAAGGCCGGGAAGATATAATCGGTGACAAACTCCTCGCGCAAATCGGAGATAATGACCTTTTCAGCACCGGTGGCCATCCCCTTTTCACGGATGGCGTCCCAGTCTTCCTGTTGCCCTACATCAGCGGCATAGGCGACAACCGGGCATTGATACTCCTCATGTAGCCAGGTAAGGATGACCGAGGTATCCAGGCCGCCGGAGTAGGCCAGAACGATTTTATTGATGTTTTGTGTCATGGGTATCGTATGGGTAAGAAGTTGAGAAATAGAATATGAGAAATAAGAAGCAAGGGAAGAATCTTAATAAGGACAAGTACACCCCAAGGGTACTTCTGCAGGGCGCCGCCTTCTTAAATTCTTATCTCTCAACTTCTTATCTACTCGAGACTGTATTTACTTTCTAGCCAAGAAGATGTTTCTCCAAAATTGCCTTGTGGATGTGCATCTTGTTTTCAGCCTGGTCCCAGGCCACGCATTGCGGACCCTCCAGGACCTCGTCAGTAATCTCCTCGTCACGGTGGGCCGGCAGGCAGTGGAGGACGGCGAGTTCCTTTTTACCTGTTGCCAGCAGGGCGCTGTTGACCTGGTAGGGCTGGAAAATGTCCAGCCGTTTCTCCTGCTCATCCTCCTGGCCCATGGAGGCCCAGACATCACAGTTAACCACATCGGCATCCCGGATCGCCTCTTTGGGATCGCGAACCACGGTGATTGGCTTGCCTGCCCCTTTGCGGGCCGCAGCCAGGATGTCTGGATCTGGATCATATCCTTCCGGGCAGGCCAGTATCAATTCAAAGCCAAGACGGCTGGCGGCCTGGATCCAGGTATTGGCCATATTATTACCATCACCCACCCAGGCAATCTTCAGCTCCTCCAAGGGCCGGCCCTTGACCTCAATAACCGTCATAATATCGCTTAATATCTGGCAGGGGTGGAAGAGGTTGGTGAGGGCGTTTATCACCGGCACCGAGGAATAGTCGGCCAGTTCATCGACAATGGCCTGACCAAAGGTGCGCACCACAAGGCCGTCCACATAACGGGACATGACCCTGGCCATATCCTTCAAAGGCTCATTACGGGCAAGCTGGGTGTCCTTGCTGGAAAGATAGATTACCTGA
>JAUVQZ010000193.1 GCA_030597865.1 Pseudomonadota bacterium
GCCTCCAACCGGGCCATCCTCTTCGGGCCTTCCGGTAGCGGTAAATCGACCCTGCTGAAGCTCATGACCGGTTTCTGCAGCCCTGACCAGGGCCGGATTGTCGTGGATGATACGATCATTTTCGACAAGGAGCAGGGCATAGATATACCCATACACCTCAGGCAATTCGGCTACCTGCCCCAGGATTACACCCTGTTTCCCCATCTGACCGTCAGGGACAATATCCTCTATGGTCTCAAGGCCCGCAAAATCCCCTCTAAGGAAAAGGAGTTCAAGCAGGTCGTGGAAAAGCTGGGCGTAGCCGGCAAACTTTCCGCCCGGCCGGCAGAACTCTCCGGAGGCCAGCAGCAGCGGGTTGCCCTGGCCAGGATTATGCTGATCCGGCCCCGGACCCTGCTCCTTGATGAGCCCTTCAGTGCCCTGGACACCCAGGTACGGGAGTCGCTGCGTGACCTGGTGAGCGACCTGACCGATGAATCGGAGATCCCGGCCCTGCTGGTGACCCACGACCTGGAAGAGGCCCTGGTCTTTGGTCAAGAGATCGTCATCATCGCTGATGGCCGGGTGATTGAATATGGCAAAAAGGATGATCTCTTTCAATCACCCCGCTCTGTGGAGACGGCCCGCCTCCTTGATTTTCAGATCTGGCCTCTGGTTAAACGTGAAGGTTCGCGCCTTGTGACCGCAGGGGGAGAGATATTTACCTTTAGCGGTCACGGGCCCCAGGACGCCAAATATGTCTGCATCCGGCCGGAGAATATCATGCTCATCCGAGAGGACAGGCCCTTGCCTGAGGGGGGCCGGGAAAATCTCGTCAGTGGCGTGGTAATGAGCCTGCACCACCGGGCCAGATATGTCCGCATAGTCATGCGCTCAACCAGGGCTGAGGAGTACGTGATCCACACCCCGGAACATGTCATCCAGGTAATGAATATCCATAAGGGCAAAAAAATAGTGGTTTCCATCAAACGTGAATCGCTGGTTTTATGCAAAAAAAAGCATGGTTTTAGACCGGTGGCGCAGTAAGGAAGATGATTCTGTCAAACTTCACCAGATGGATGAGCTTCCTGCTGGCCATTTGTATTCTGACCATTATCGGCTCGGCCGTTATCAGCACGGACAAGGGGGCCATTGTCCGCTTGTTTCAGGACAGCAATTTTGGCCGAGCCCTACTTTTCAGCCTGCAGACCTCGCTGGCCGCCACCATGCTGGCCGCGATCACCGCCGTACCGGCGGGACTCTATCTAGCCCGAAATAATGGCCCGGTGGCCACCCTTATTGATGCCCTCTTTGACATCCCCATCGTCATGCCACCCCTGATTGTCGGGGTCTTGCTGCTTTCCTTTTTCAATTTGCCCTTGATAAAAGGGGTCTATGGCTTCATCTTTACTATGCCCGGCGCCATCGTGGCCCAGTTCTTTGTTGCCATGCCCTTTACCACCCGAGCAGCCAAGAGTGGTTTTGAACTGGTCTCGCCGGTCTATGAGCAGATTGCCATGACCCTTGGGTCCGGACCCATAAAGGCCTTTTTCGATACCACATTCAAGATCGCCTTTCCCTCCATCCTCGCTGGCCTGACCCTGTCCTGGCTCAGATGTCTCGGCGAATTCGGCGCCACCCTGATGGTGGGCGGCGGGATTCCGGGCAAGACGGAAAACATCCCGATCTACATCTATCTCAATATGAGCTCCGGGGAGTTTGATAAAGGAATAGCCGCCTCCATTGTTGCCACCTGCTGCGCCTTCAGCGGGATCTTGTTAATCCGCCTTCTGGTAAACCGCAGGTAAGCGATTTCTGGTGTGCGCTCTCTGGTGCACTAAACAGACCTCACCTCTCCATCCAGCTCACCAACAACCGGGCCTTGCGCCCATGAGCTTGGGTCCCTCATCAACATGCTGTTTTACCTTGACAAGCTATCTTGAACCAGCTAGTAATACTTTTTTAGATTTCGTATTATCAACTTTTAATTAAACAGTTCGCTTGGTGATTCCATGAAATTGCAGCCCATTTTCTTTATTTTATTCCTCGGACTTTTCATCTTGTCCCCCAACCCGGCCCACAGCGCCACGACTGTCACCGATGCCATGGGTCGTTCCGTCACTCTGCCGGACAACATTGAGCGCCTGATCTGCTCCGGCCCCGGCTGTCTGCGCCTTGTTACCTACCTGCAGGCCACAGACATGGTGGTCGGGGTAGACGATATGGAGAGCAGGCGAACCAGGTTTGATGCCAGACCCTACGGACTGGCCCATCCCGAGTTCAAAAAGTTACCCACCTTTGGTGAATTCCGCGGCCACGACAACCCGGAGCTCATCGTCAGCCTTGACCCTGCCCCCCAGGTGATTTTCAAGACCTATGCCGGGATCATGGGCTATGACCCGGTGGAGCTGCAGAAAAAAACCGGCATCCCGGTGGTGGCCCTGCACTACGGTGATTTTTCCAGCAAACGCCCGGCCCTCTATAACTCGTTGCGGCTCCTGGGCAAGATCCTTGACAGAGAGGCGCGGGCCGAGGCAATCATCACCTTTTTCGAGGATACCATCGCGGACCTGCAAACCCGCAGCAGTGCCCCACAAACCGAAAAACCCTCCGTCTTTCTCGGCGGTGTCGCCTTTAAGGGGCCGCACGGCCTTCAGGCCACCGAACCTGCCTACCCGCCCTTCAGCTTTTTGGGCGCCAGGAACCTTGCGGCCAAGGCCGCTAAGGCCGGCAAAGAGCTGAAACATACCGAAATCAGCAAGGAACAGATTGTGGCCTGGGACCCGGAACTCCTGTTCCTGGATCTCGCCACCATGCAGATGGGGGAAGGGGCCGGCGGGCTTCATGAACTGCGTCATGATCCGGCCTACCAGGCCCTCACTGCCGTGGCCCAGGGCAAGGTGTACGGCGTGCTGCCCTATAACTGGTACACCATCAATTACGGTTCCATCCTGGCAAACGCCTACTATATCGGCATCATTCTCCATCCGGACGCCTTTGCCGATATCAATCCGGCGGCCAAGGCCGACGCCATTTATACCTTTCTCGTGGGCAAAGCGGTCTTCGGGCAGATGAATGATTCATTCAGGGGGCTTGTCTACCAGAAGATCGCGGTACGCTGATATGCATTTTAACGACGGCGAGGTGCCCATTGCCTATGAGCGCTATCTGGCCTCAAAACGGCTGGTCATTATAGTAACCACCCTGCTGATGGCCCTTGCCTTCATGACTGCCCTCTCCCTGGGGGCGGCACAGGTGCCCTTAAGCGAGGTGATCAAGAGCCTGCTCGGCATGGAGGTGAGCAGCCGCCATCAGATTATTGTTAATTCGATCCGTATGCCCCAGGCTGTGACCGCCATGGTGGCCGGTGCCGGGCTTGCCCTGTCCGGCGCCGTGATGCAGGCCATCCTCCGCAACCCTCTAGGCTCGCCCTTTACCTTGGGGATCTCCCATGCCGCTGCCTTTGGTGCGGCCCTTTCGGTGATGATCTTAGGGGGCGGCACCATGAGTTCCACCGGGGCCATCACCATCACCAGCCCAATGCTTACCACCATGGCCGCCTTTACCTGTGCCGTGCTGGCGGCTGGTCTGATTATCGCCATCTCAAGGCGGAGCGGCGCCACCCCCGAGGTCATGATACTGAGCGGCGTGGCCCTGGCCGCCCTCTGCACCGCCGGCACTATGTTCCTGCAGTTCTTTGCCGATGACGTACAGTTGGCCGCCATGGTGTTCTGGACCTTTGGCGACACGGCCCGGGCCTCCTGGCCGGAAATCACCCTGCTATGCGCCATTACCGGCCCTGCCGCCCTCTACTTTCTTGCCAATGCCTGGCGCTACAATACCATTGAGGCCGGCGAGGAAACCGCCCTGGCGCTGGGCATCAACACCCGCCGCCTGCGCCTTGTGGGTATGCTGCTCTCCTCCCTGGTCACGGCGGTTATTATCGCCTTCTTAGGCATCATCGGCTTTATCGGTCTGGTGGTACCCCATCTGATGCGCCGTCTCATCGGCGGTGACCATCGCTTTTTGCTGCCGGCCTCCATGATGTCGGGCAGCCTGCTGCTCCTTGGCGCCGACACCGCCGCCCGTCTCATCCTGGCCCCCAACGTTCTGCCGGTCTCGGTGCTCACTGCATTCTTAGGGGCACCGGTCTTTCTCTATCTCATCATCCGGGGCCGGTCATGCTGCTGAGCATCGACAAGCTCAACTTCTCCTATAACAGCCGGCCAATCCTGTCCGGCATCACCTTTTCGGTGCGACCCGGCCAGCTGGTTGCCATCCTCGGCCCCAACGGCGCCGGCAAGACCACGCTGCTGAAATGCATTAACACCATTCATCAGGCCGGCGAAGGTACCATTTTTCTGGATGGCAACGATGTGCTCTCCATGGGACGGGAGCACATTGCCCGAGCCATGGGCTATGTGTCCCAGAAGACGGAAGCACCCCGCCTCACCGTCTTTGACGCCGTGCTGCTGGGCCGCACGCCGCACATGGGCTGGCAAGTCAGCAGGAATGATATGAAAATGGTGGATGCGGCCCTGCACCGCCTGGAACTACAAGATCTGGCCCTGCGCTATCTCGATGAACTGTCCGGCGGCGAGCTGCAGAAGGTGGCTGTGGCGCGGGCCCTGGTGCAGGAACCGCGCCTGCTGCTGCTCGACGAGCCCACAAGCTCCCTGGACCTGAAAAACCAGGTCGCCATCCTCTCCCTGCTCAGACAGGTGGTGGACGGGCATGGCATGGCAGCGGTGATGAGCATGCACGATCTCAACACGGCCTTTCGTTTTGCCGACACTGTTATCTTTTTAAAGAACCGCTGCATCCACGCCGTTGTCCCCTGTTGCTCGGTCACCGCTACAATGGTGGAGGAGGTGTACGGCCTGCCCGTGGAAATTCATCATATCAACTCCTATCCGGTGGTCATTCCCCTGGACAGGACAGAGGAGAAATCATGTCCTGTTCAGTAAATGGTCTTTTCGCAGGCTCGCCTGCCTGCCCAATCTCTGTGTTATGCTCAAAAAATAATGCGTTTACTTTTTTCTTGACCAAAAAACAAAAAGATGCTCAAGTAATCTTTTTTTGTAAATAGTGTTATCGAGTGAAATTACCTGATCACATAACAATGAAGTAGAAATGAGCCGGCAGCAAACGGCCCTTACAATGCACCTTTATAAGAAATGCTGAGACGCTTCTCCATATCCCTCGAAGAAAGCCTGCTGAACAAATTCGACCATTTTATCCAGGCCCACCAGTATGACAACCGCTCAGAGGCGATTCGTGATCTGATCCGGAAGTCCTATGTTAAGAAGGAGTGGCAGGCGGATAAGCAGGTGATGGGCGTCATTACCCTGATCTATGACCACCATCAGCCCAAGCTGCAGGAAAAGGTGACTGAGGCGCAGCATGATTTTCATCACCATATCGTCTCCACAACCCATGTTCATATGGACCATGATAACTGTATGGAGGTTATTATTGTTCGGGGCCAAGCCGGGGAGACCCAGGAGCTGGCAAACCGACTCATCGCCCTACGCGGGATTCGGGATGGTAA
>JAUVQZ010000013.1 GCA_030597865.1 Pseudomonadota bacterium
AATCATCTTCAGCAGTCCCCTGAAATTTCCTCGGGAGACCTGGCATCTAACACATCACCCCCCATCCGCCAACCTGGCCGGATCCAGCAACTCTTCAAGCTCCTGCCTGGACAAATCCGTATCCTCCAGGGCCACCTCCAGAACGGGTCTATTCTCGGCCATGGCCCGTTTGGCTATCTCTGCCGCAGCCAGGTAACCGATCTTGGCATTCAGGGCCGTCACCAGAATGGGGTTGCGGCTCACAAAACGGCCACACACCTCCCCATTGACCGTAAGACCGGCCATGGCCTTATCGGCCAGGTTGCGGGCACTGCCGCTGAGCAGCTCAACGGCCTGGAGGATATTATGGGCCGCCACCGGTAGCATGGTGTTGAGCTGGAAACTGCCGCCCTGGGCGGCCAGGGCAACCACCTGGTCATTGCCCATGATCTGGGCGCAGGCCATGAGCACTGCCTCCGGGATCACCGGATTGACCTTGGCCGGCATAATGCTGGAACCGGGCTGCAGGGCGGGCAGGGCTATCTCGCCCAGGCCGGCGCCAGGGCCGGAATTCATCCAGCGCAGATCATTGCTGATCTTGATAAGCACCACTGCCGCGGCCCGCAGCTGCCCCGAGGCCTCCACCACCGTGTCCAGGCTGCTCAGGCCCTTATAAAAATTGGCAGACACCGTACACTCCAGGCCGGTCATGCCCCTAATACGCCTCACGGCCCGGCCCGGAAAATCAGGATGGCAGTTGACGCCGCTGCCCACGGCCGTGCCGCCCAGGGTCAGACGCTGTAGGCGGGGCAGCAGGTCAACAAATCGCTCCAGACATTCATCGAGACCGGCAGCCCAGGCCTCAAATTCCGCGGCCAGACGGATGGGCAGGGCGTCCATCAGATGGGTGCGGCCCGTCTTGATAACGTGGCCATACTCCAATGCCCTGCGGCGGATGGTCCCGGCAAGATGATTCAGGGCCGGGATTACCTGCCTCTTGATACCAAGGCTGGCGGCGAGATGCAGGGTCGAGGGAATAACATCATTGCTGCTCTGACCCATATTTACATGGTCATTGGCCGACAACTCCACCCCCTGCCTGGCAGCCAGACCGACAATGACCTCGTTGACATTCATATTGGTGCTGGTGCCGGAACCAGTCTGAAATACGGAGACCGGAAACTGCCCCGCATGCTTGCCGTCGATGATTTCCTGGGCGGCCACGGCAATGGCCTCTCCCTGTTCCTCGTTGAGCAGACCCAGCTCAACATTGGTCTGGGCCGCCGCCTTTTTGATCATGGCCAGGGCCCGGATAAAGGCCTCCGGCATGGTGAGATCACTTGGGGTGAAATTATCCACGGCCCGCTGGGTCTGGGCCCCATAGAGCGCCCCTTGGGGCACCTGGACCTCGCCCATGCTGTCCTTTGCCGTCCTAAATCCTCTGTCCATTGCTTCTCCCAGACCCTTGACTTATCCACAAACCCTGCCAGGATTGCCGAAAAAGATTTTTTATCACTGCTTCATATTGTTATACCCTTCTCACTTGAGTATCATAAGTTATCATTCTTCCCCTTATGGCTACCTTGAATAATTGCTTTTTCGTCCAATCTCTGCGTTATGCAAGAAAATTTATCCTCGGAATATCACCTATATGCCTGCGGTAAATTTTCTTGCATGCCTTGATCTTGAACGAAAAATCTAATTATTCAAGACACCCTTATACTAATCCGCTCCCATCGCAAAACACCATGAAGATTAAAGAAAACATACTCATTATCGGTATGCTTTGGATAGGGTTAATCGCCCTTTCCTTTTGGTGGAATTATAGTCAGGCCGTTGACAGCCTCGAGAAAAACGCCCTGCAGAGCGCCCGTAGTTTTTTTCAGCAGATTGCCATCACCCGCCAGTGGAATGCCAAGCACGGTGGTATCTATGTCCCCATCACCGAGGAGACCCAGCCCAACCCCTACCTCAAGGTGCCCGAGCGTGATATTTACATTTCCCCCTCCCTCCCGCTCACCAAGATAAATCCGGCCATTATGGCCAGGCAGCTCTCCGAGGTTGCCATGGAGCAGAAGGGCATTCAGTTTCACAGCACCAGCCTCAAGCCCATCCGCCCCGCAAACAAGCCCTCCCAGCGCGAAAAGGCGGCCTTGGAAGAATTTGAGCAGGGCACCCTGGAGGTGGGCTATTTTTTCACAAAAGATACCGAGTCACATTATTTTTACATGGCCCCTCTCATTACAAAAAAAGCATGCCTAGGGTGCCACGTACAGCAGGGTTATAAGGAGGGCGATATCCGCGGCGGAACCAGTATCACCCTGCCATTAGCAAAGACCATCCCCATCATGTCCCTGCTCTTCGGCCATCTCACCATCGCCCTGGTGGGCCTGGTTGGCATAGGCATGGGTGGGGCCCGGCTCAACAGGGCCTATACGACCATCAGGAGGCAGGCTGTTTTTGACGCCCTCACCGACATCCCCAACAGACGCAGCTTTTCAGAGAGTATCCTGCGCGAATTCAAGCGTAGCAGGCGCGACCAGGAGCCGCTCTCCATTATTCTCTGCGATATCGACAACTTCAAGGCCTATAATGACACCTATGGCCATACCAGCGGCGACATCTGCCTCAAAAAGGTGGCCCAGGCCATTAAAAAATCATTACACCGCCCTGCTGACTTCTGTGCCCGCTATGGCGGCGAAGAGTTTGTGGTCATCTTGGCCAACACCTCCCTGGCCGGGAGCATGCTTGTGGCGGAGAGAATCAGAAAAAGCGTTGTCGATCTTGCCATTACCCATAAAAAATCATTACCCTTAAACGTTGTCAGTCTCAGCCTGGGGGTGGCGATCTCGGAAGACACCTCACTCATCTCCCATGAGGACCTGATCCGGTTTGCGGACAAGGCCCTCTACCAGGCCAAGGACAAGGGCAAAAATCGGGTGGAGGCCTTTCTGGAAATTTAAGACGATTATACCTCAGCTGTTACATTGATTTCCGTCTTCCCTTGATATGGAAGAGAGGAGTTCACGAATACATATTTTTAGGCCACGGAATCCACAGAAGGCACGGAAAAACCTCTTTTTATTTTTCTGTGGATTCCGTGGCTTTTTTTAAGTTAACAACATTACCCAACAACACACCCTGCCATGCTTGACTGGTTCATACATCTCTCCCCCATCCACCAGGCCCTGCTTGCCACCTGTTTCACCTGGCTGCTCACCGCCCTGGGCGCGGCAGTGGTCTTTTTCTTCAAGGAGATTAATCGTAAGGTGCTGGACGGCATGCTGGGCTTTGCGGCCGGGGTGATGATTGCCGCCAGCTTCTGGTCGCTGCTGGCCCCGGCCATTGCCATGGTGGAGGAATCTGGGGGGATCAAATGGCTGCCCCCCCTGGTGGGCTTTTTAAGCGGCGGCATCTTTCTCTGGGCAGCGGACAAGATCCTGCCCCATGTCCACCCCGGTTTTCCCACCTCCGAGGCCGAGGGCGTCAAGACCGGCTGGCAGCGCAGCGTGCTCCTGGTACTGGCCATCACCCTCCATAACATCCCAGAGGGGCTGGCCGTGGGCGTGGCCTTTGGCGCCGTGGCCTCTGACCTGCCCTCAGCAACCCTGGGGGGCGCCATGGCCCTGGCCCTGGGCATCGGTATCCAGAATTTTCCGGAAGGGGCGGCGGTTTCCGTTCCCCTGCGCCGGGAGGGTCTGTCGCGCCGCAAGAGCTTCATGTATGGTCAGCTCTCCGGGGTGGTGGAACCCGTGGCCGGTGTCCTGGGCGCCATGGCCGTCCTGCTCATGCAACCCCTCTTACCCTACGCCCTCTCCTTTGCCGCCGGCGCCATGATCTATGTGGTGGCAGAAGAGCTCATCCCCGAATCCCAGGCCGAAAAACACTCCGATATCGCCACCATCGGCCTCATGGTCGGCTTTGCGGTGATGATGACCCTGGATGTCGCCCTGGGGTAGTTTTTTTGCCACGGAATCCACGGAACTTACGGAAGGTTTTAACTTTCCGAGCCTTCCGTGGATTCCGTGGCCATAAACAAACGTCAGCCACTTCTCCTGGCCAATCGTCTCTCCTCCACCCAGCAGTAGAGCACCGGCACCACAAAGACGGTGAGGGTGGCGATGGCCATGCCGCCGAAGGAGGGGATGGCCATGGGCACCATGATATCGGAACCGCGTCCCGTGGAGGTGAGGATGGGCAGCAGGGCCAGGATGGTGGTGGCGCTGGTCATCAGGGCCGGCCGTATCCGCCTCTCCGCCCCGTCCAGGACCATGGTGCGCACCGCCTGTGGGTCATCACCGCTGAAGCGGGACTTGGATTCGTCAAGGAAGGTGGCCATCAGCACCCCGTCATCGGTGGCAATACCGAACAGGGCCAGAAAACCCACCCAGATAGCCACGGACAGATTAATGGTCTGGACCTGGAAGAGATCGCGCATATTGACGCCAAAGAGGCTGAAATCAAGGAACCAGGCCTGATTATAGCACCAGATCATCATAAAGCCGCCGGACCAGGCCACCAGGATGGCGGAAAAGACCATGAAGGTGGTGGACAGGGACTTAAACTGCAGATAGAGGATGATCATAATGACCAGCAGGGCCAGGGGCAGGATGATGCTGAGGCGCTTCTGGGCCCGGATCTGGTTCTCGTAGCTGCCGGCAAAGGTGTAGGAGACGCCGGTGGGCAGCACCAAGGCCCCACTGGCGATGCTGGCCTCCAGATACCGTTTGGCTTCCTCCACCACCTCCACCTCGGCCAACCCCTTCTTCTTGTCAAAGAGGACATAGGCGGTGAGAAAGGTGTCCTCGCTCTTGATCATCTGGGGCCCGCGGCTGTAACGGATATCAGCGAGCTGGACCAGGGGGATCTGTTCGCCGGAGGGGGTGGCCACCAGGATCTGCTCCAGGGCCTCCAGGGAGTCGCGCAGCTCGCGGAGATAACGGACCCGGACCGGATAACGCTCCCGGCCCTCCACCGTGGTGGTGATTACCTTGCCGCCCACGGCCACGGAGATCACCTCCTGGACCTGGGCCAGCTTGATGCCGTAGCGGGAGATGGCCTGACGATCAATGAAGATCTCCATATAGGGCTTGCCCACCACCCGGTCAGCCAGCACGGTGAGGGGCGAGACCGACGGTACCTCTTTCAACAAGCCCTCTATCTCCAGGGCCACCGCCTCAATGGTGACCAGATCCGGGCCCTTGATCTTGACCCCCATGGGGGCCCGCATGCCGGTCTGCAGCATGACGATACGGGTGGCAATGGGCTGCAGCTTGGGGGCTGAGGTCACGCCGGGCATGTCTGCGGCAGCAATGATCTCCTGCCAGATATCATCCGCATCTCTAATACCATCCCAGGCCTCCCGGCCCGGATTAATGGCCGGGTCCAGGGCAGGCCGCCAGATCCGGAAGAGTCGGCCCTTGGGATCCTCAATAAGCCGGCCCTGCTCATCGCGAATAAAACGGCCCTGGACCAGATAGGCGGCGCCATCTGCGGCCCTGAGGGTCTCACCTGCCGGGGTCCGGAAAAAATCCTTCTTCCCTGCCTCAAACCGGAAGCGCAGCCGTTGGCCCTGGTCGTCGCGCAGATACTCGGAGTGATAGTTGATGACGGTCTCAATCATGGAGAGGGGGGCAGGGTCCAGGGGGGTCTCGGCCCGGCCCAGCTTACCCACCACCATCTCCACCTCGGGGATGGCGGATATCTGCCGGTCCTGATGGGCCAGAACCTCCTGGACCTCGCTGATGGCGGCATGGGGCATGGTGGTGGGCATGTAGAGAAAAGAGCCCTCATCAAGGGCTGGCATGAACTCGCGGCCCAGACCGGGAAAACTATGACTAAGCGCCACCATGGGCTGTGTCTTTAAGACCCAGACCGGCAGCCAGGAGGTCAGGCGCGGCGCCCCCAGCCAGACCATGGCCCCAACAAAGACAAGGAGCATGGGCAGGGCCAGAAAGGTCTTCTTGTGGACCAGGCACCAGGCCAGCATCCGGCGGTACTGCCTCTGTAAAAGTTGGACAAAGGCCAGGGTGATGCCGATCACCAGACCGACAAAGAGGGTGTTCATTATCCCACCCTTCTCCACCCCCAGGGGCTGCCAGAAATGGGCCAGGATAACGGTGATAACCAGCACGGCCAGCCAATTGGCCAGCCTGTCCGCCTGGGCCTGCCACACCGGCGACAACCATTTGAGACCAAAGCGATAGCCTCCCAGGGCCACCAGGATCAGGCCCAGGGGGCTGACCATAATGACCAGAACAATACCGGCCAGGACCAGGAGGCCCGGCAGGATAAACTGCAAAAAATCGGGCCGTCCATGCTTCTTCATCCGGGTAAAGAGGAGATGGGCCAGGGGGGGCAGCACGGTGAGGGCCAGGGTAACGGCGGCAATGAGGGCAAAGGTCTTGGTATAGGCCAGGGGTTTAAAAAGCTTACCCTCGGCCGCCTCCATGGCAAAGACGGGCAGAAAGCTGACAATGGTGGTGGACACGGCAGTGAGCACCGCCGAACCCACCTCAACGGTGGCCTCATAGATAACGGTGAGGGAATGGGCCCTGGGACCGGCCTTGTCCAGTTTTTTGAGGATATTCTCGCAGATAATAATGGCCATATCCACGATGGTGCCGATGGCAATGGCAATACCGGAGAGGGCGACAATATTGGCATCCACCCCAAAGATCTTCATACCGATGAAGGTAAGCAGGACGGCAAAGGGCAGCATGGAAGAGACCAGCAGGGAGCTCTTAAAATGCATGAGGCAGATGAGCACCACGATGATGGTGATGAGGATCTCCTCGCCCAGGGCGGTTTTCAGGGTGTCCAGGGTCTCGTGGATCAGCTCGGAGCGGTCGTAGAAGGGCACAATGGTCAGCGTGCTCACTGTGCCGTCGGCCAGGGTCTTGACCGGCAGGCCGGGGCTGATCTCCCGGATCTTATCCTTTAAGCGGTCAATGGCGGCCAGGGGGTTGTCGCCGTAACGCACCACAGCCACCCCGCCCACCACCTCGGCGCCGCCCTTATCAAGGACGCCGCGGCGCAGGGCAGGCCCAAGGGATACCTGGGCCACGTCCCCCACCCGGATGGGCAGATTATCGGTGGCCTTGATCACCGCACTCTCAATATCGGCAATGGTCTTGACAAAACCGATGCCGCGGATGACATACTCCACCCGGTTGATCTCAATGGTGCGGGCCCCGACATCGACATTGGACATCTTCACCGCCGCAAAAATCTCCTCCAGGGTGACACCATGGGCCCGCATGGCAGCAGGATCGACATCGATCTGGTACTCCTTGACAAAGCCGCCCACCGAGGCCACCTCACTGATGCCGGACACCCCCATCAGGGCGTAGCGCACATACCAGTCCTGTACCGAGCGCAGCTCATCAAGACCCCAGCCCCCGGTGGGGTTGCCCTGCTCATCGCGGCCCTCCAGGGTGTACCAGAAGATCTGGCCCAGACCCGTGGCATCAGGTCCCAATACGGGCCGCACCTCGTCGGGCAGGGTGCCCTGGGGCAGGCTGGCCAGCTTTTCCAGGAGTCTGGTCCGCGACCAGTAAAACTCCACCGAGTCATCAAAGATGACATAGATGGAGGAAAAACCGAACATGGAGTAAGAGCGCACCGTCTTGACGCCGGGCAGGCCAAGGAGGGAAACGGTGAGGGGATAGGTCACCTGATCCTCGACATCCTGGGGGGAACGGCCCTGCCACTTGGTAAAGACGATCTGCTGATTCTCGCCGATATCGGGGATGGCATCCACTGGCACCGGATCACGGGGCAGGCCGACCAACTCAAAGTCAAAGGGCGCCACCATCAGCCCCCAGCCCGTGACAGCCAACAGCACCAGGCCGACCACCAGCTTATTGAGGAGGCAAAAGCGGACAATATGGCCCACCAGGGAGGTGGCCTTGGGGAGTTGTTCGTTGTCTTGATTCATAAAATTCGAGTTTATGCAGAGATCATTTGTAAATAACCAAACCTGGTAACTATTCGGCCACAGCCAATCTGCCCCCTCACCCTAACCCTCTCCCTCAGAGAGAGGGGACTTTAAGCTCCCTCGCCCCTCTGGGGAGAGGGTTGGGGTGAGGGGATTATGTTTGACCATCCACCGCAGACCCTATGAAAAACGTAGCGAGGGACGGGGACGGAAAGACAAGGGAAAAAATGGTCGAAAAAACACCCCAAGGGTATTCGAAGTCTACGCTTATCTCCTGCGGGGCACGCAGCTTAGGTGGGTAAGTGAGCATTTTTGAGGCAGGATTTCCTCGCGCCGTGGTTTTTCATGGGCCTACACCTCATCATGGAGGAGCTTCTGCACCTCGCCGCAGCGCAGCATCATGGCACCGAAATAGGGGTTGTTGATCTCCTCGTTTTCGGCAAGCCAGGTGGCGCCGGTGTTACCAAAGGCCATGGGGCAGAACTGTTGGTAGACCGAACCGGCGCCCATGACACCCAGATCAGCCACGGCCTTACTGAGGGCCTGGCTCAGGGGGTAAAAGGCGGTGCGGATGGCCTCCATATCATCATCTGACCGTAATGCCCCGCCCGCCTTGGCCAGCTCCTGGGCCAGGGACGCGGCCAGATGGGGCAAGACCCCCTTGAGGGCCACCTCCACCTGGGCCACACCCCTTTGGGCGGCTTGAAGATCATCAGCGGCCAGACCATTCTGGATGGTGAAGTAGACCTCCATCAGGCTGCCAAGGGCCAGCCGCACCTCCTGGGAGCCACCGCCAACCTCAACATCCTGGAGATCATAGTGGCGGCGCAGCTTATGGAAATGCTCGGCCATGGCCCCGTAGAGGCGGTCACGCTCGGCTGGCTGGTCAGCCTCCTGGAGGAGAATCACATCCCCGCCAAGGAGCATGGCCAGCTCCTGCCAGGCCAGCTTATCCTCGCCCTCAAGCTTGGCATCCGCCATCTCCTGCAGGCGGTCCTGAAAGGCGGTGAGCAGGGCGCCTATGCGATGGGCATCATTCTGATGGATCTGCTCCGATAGTTTGACGAAGAGTCTGTGCAGGCCCTGGAGCTTGGCGCTGAAAAGTTGGGGCAGGGGCTCCTTCTCCCCACCTGTCTTGACCAAGAAGGGGTTCATCATGGAGGGCCGGGCCTGGAGCTGGATGGCGGAATCTATCTTGAAATTACCGGCGCTTACCACAAGCTCCCCTTCAACAAGGCCGCTTTTCACCTCATAATAATGACCCCGCCGGGAACCTAAAACGACCTCCTTGCCCAGATAGACCCCCTCCTCCTCAGGAACCTGGACGTAGACCAGGGCCCGCTTGCCGGTGAGCAGCGGCGCAGAGACCGGGATGAGCAGCGGCAGGTTGTTATCGGCCAGGGGCGCCAAGCCCCGGGCCTGGGCCCGGACAAACATGCCGGGCTTGAGCAGTCCCCCTTTATTATTGACATTGAGACGGACACGGATGGTCCTGGTCTTGTCATTAACCAGGGGATCGATATAGGCCACCTCCCCCTGGAAGGGCCGGCCTGGAAAGGCCTCCACCCTGAAACTCACCTGCTGGCCCAGGCTGATGCCCTTAAGGTCTGACTCGTAGGCCTCCAGCACCACCCAGAGATGGTCCAGATCGGCAATGGTATAGATGGGACTGCCGGTCTTGACATACATGCCCTCAAAGACGTTCTTCTTGATGACAACGCCGCTCATGGGGGCCTGCAGGGTGATGTGATCGCTGGTCCGGCCGAGCTTAATCACCTCACCAATCTGACCACTGGTCAGTCCCAGGAGACGGAGCTTGGTGCGGGCCGCCTTCTCGGTGCGCAGCACGGTATTTTTAAGGATCTCTGAGCTGCTGTTTTGGAAGTTCTGCACAGCGGCCACGGCCTGGATGAGTTCGGCCTGGGCCGTGAGCAGTTCCGGGCTGTAGATCTCGGCCATGGCCTGGCCCTTTTCCACCAGGGAGCCGGTATAATCGACATGGAGGGTATCGATACGGCCGGCCACCCAGGCCGTAATGGTGCCCAGCCGGGTCTCATCATAATCCACCTTGCCCACCATCCGGGTCAGAACCCCGGCCGAGCCCCGAATCACCGGCACCACCTCCACCTGGGCCAGTTTCCGGGCCCGGGCATCAAAGCTGATCTGGCGCAGACTATGGCGCTTACCGTCATTATTATCCCTGGCCACCTCGATCAGGTCCATAAAGCAGATGGGGCACTGGCCAAACTCCGGGAGCTGGATCTGGGGGTGCATGGAACAGATCCACACCATCTGCGCCTCTGACTCGCCATGGTCATGATCATGCTCTGCCGCACCGGCCTGTCCGGCTGTTGCCAGGACAAGGAGGATCAGAATGAACAGTATGGGTGAAGAAAGTGTACGGTGAAGCATGATAATCTCCTAGGGGAGAAGAGGATTGGAGGCCGCTGTGGGCTGGACCATGCGCGGTACAGGGATGAGCTCACTTGTGAAAAAAGGGGATGGGCCACAAGTAATTATCAAAGGGAGAAATTTGAACTCACCCCTGGACCACGCATGGCCCGGAAAAAGAGTTACCCCTTAGGGACAACGGCTGGTTCCTGACCCTGCTCCTTGAGCTTGTCCAGATATTTCTGGGGATCCTTCTTAAAGACGCCGTCACAATAGGCGCAGCAGAAATAGACCCGTTTACCATCGTGATCGGCGTAGAGCTTCTTGGTAATGGTGCCACCCATCACCGGACAGGTGGTCTGGGGTTCAGCCAGGGCAGCAGTGGCAAAGGCCAGCATCAGGGCCAGGGGGAGAAACAAAAATTTACCTATCTTCATGATCGACTCCTTGTTGTGATTAAAGGGTATCTTGAAAAACTAGATATTTTGTACGAGAACAAGGAACGGTGAAAACAAAAAGCGCAGCATATTGGTCATATGCGAGCATTTTTATTTTTGCCGTGACGCAGTAATCGGGCAAAATAGCAGTTTTGCAAGGTAGCCTACAAATTAACGACTAATCTATCCTACTCATCCTCACCCTGTCTCCTGGCGGCAAGGGGCTTGGCAACAGCGTATTTAATGCCATGTGGCTAAAGTACCTCCCACCAACTCCTCCAGGCGGGCCACCTCCAGGGCCTGATCTGCCAAGGCCCGACGCTGGCTCAACTCAAAGGCCAGAAGATTTTTTTCCGTGTCCAGCAGGGCAAGAACCGTTTGCCGGCCATCCTGAAAGGCCTGCAGGCCCACCTCAAGCTCCTGACGGATCTTGGGAATAATGGACTCCTGATAGAGGGCCTGACGGCGCAGGGCATCCCGGTAGCGGTAGAGGCCCAGATCAATGGCAACATCCAGATCACGAAGCTGCTGCTCCCTGGTATCCCTGGCCACCCTGATCCCTGCCTGCTTTTCAGCCACAGCTCCGTGGCGGCGGTCGCGAAACAGGGGAATATTCATGGTGAGGCCGGCAATCACCGGATCACGGCCGCTATCAACGGGGTCGCCAACCTCAGCAGGACCAGTGATAATGGTCCTCAGACTGACAGTCAGATCCGGGTAAAAATCTTTTTTAACACGTTGCAGGGATGTCTTGGCCCTGCGCACGGCCTGATCCGCCCCGAAAAGTTTTGGACTCTTGGTGCGGGCCAGGTCATATAATGCCCCGCCTGCCATATCTATGGTAATGGCAGACAGCCTCTGCGGCTTCTGACGGGCCCTGTCGCTGGGGGCGCCCAGCAATGAGTTGAGCTGTCCCCGCAGCGGTTCGTCCCGGTCACGCAGGGAACGCAGACGTTCCTCAAGGCGGGCCAGCTCCACCTGAATCTTGAGAACATTGCCATAGTCGAGCCTGGCGGTGCTGTAACGGCTCAGGGCCACTGATTCAACATAACGCAGGAGCTCCAGACCATCTGCGGCGATCTGCTGCGCCTGGTGATTAAAGGCATACTCGACATAGGCCTCCTTGACCCGGCGAACCAGCCGTAGCTGCGCCTCATGGTGACGGCTCCTGGCAATGGCGCTCTGCTGACGGGCCTCTTGTTTCTGTAAGGATAATTTTGTTGGCCAGGGCAGGCGCTGGCTGAGACTGATGGCTGCCTCCTGGGGACCGGTGCGGGTCTCCACCGGCTCCAGATAATACTGCACCCCAAAAACAGGATCGGGCAGCACGCCGGCCCGCCTTATACCCTCCTCGGCGACCTGGGCCTCGGCCCTGGCAGCACCAAGCCCATTATTATGGGCCAGGGCCTCCTCAACATACTGCTCCAGAGATGCAGAAGCCGTCCCTGCCCAGGTAAGCAGCAAGACGGCTCCGAAGAAATGAATGATTGGGTTTTTCATGGGGAGAGGGCTTATTTGATGAAGGAATCAGTCTCGCAGTCATAAACCGCGCCGACCCCGCCGTGCCCGGCAAAGGAACTGGTCACCGTAACAAGGGTGGCAAAAACAAAGAGTACAGCAACAAGGGTTTTTAGGGTTTTCATGGCGAACCTCCTTGATGTTACGCGCCTCGTGGCGCCTTTATTGGTTCCTGCTTGTATGAGGGTTTATTTCAGGAAATATGCCACATTTCGTGGCTTCCAAAAAAAAATGGTTGCATCCCGCCTCGTCGACAAAAAACTATTTCGCTAAATCAGCTCGTTACAGAGCTTATTTTTTGACATCCACAATATAAAAAAGGGAAGATCCACTCCAGAAAAGGAGTGCAGCAACTGAACGAGGGATAAAAATAGAGAATATTCTTCACTCACTTTAGAGAATATTCTCTAAAGTGGAGGTATCCACCTCGGTGACCCAAGGAAGCAGAGGAGGCAAAGAAGGGAGGCAGAATCTTTATCAGATAGCTCCACCCCAATGGTTTAGCTCAATCCCCCTTTGAGGGGCCTTCTTCTCTATTTCCCTACTTCTCTAAATCAAACTCGATGATTTTGAAAAAGTCTCTGGCGACTAAACCCGTTGGCGGTAAATCAGGTAAGCGAACCTGTGAGACTCCGGGAAGTAAATCACTGTAGCGATGGCCGTACCTTACTTTTCGAAGGTCTCGCGGGCTCGCTTATCTGCGAGGCCGTCAAACTTCTCTAAACGGTAGATGAGGACGTGCCTGGGAATATTGAGGAGGCGGGCGGCCTGGGAGCGATTGCCCTTACTTTGGAGCAGGGCCTTTTCAATAAGGGCCTTTTCCACCTGGGGCAGGGAAATCCCCTCCGGCGGAATATCAGGAATGAATCCGTCCGACCCTTCAGACATGGTGGGCAGGAATATTTCCCCCTCTTCAATGCACTCGGAGCTGCGCAGAATAAGGCAGCGCTCCACCACGTTCTGCAATTCCCTGATATTGCCAGGCCAGGAATAGGACTGCAGCAGACCAAGGGCCCCCCTGCTGAAGTGGACAGCAGGAGGGGCATCAAGCTTAGCGAGGAAATGACTGACCAGGGGTGGGATGTCTTCGCGGCGATCGCGCAGGGGGGGGAGGTGGAGGGGAATAACACTGAGGCGGTAGAAGAGATCTTCACGAAAACGGCCCAGGCGGATCTCCTCCTGCAGGTCACGGTTGGTGGCCGCAACAATGCGGACATCCACGGCCTCGCTCTGGTCACTGCCCACCGGCTCCACCACCCTCTCCTGCAGGGCCCTGAGGAATTTGACCTGCATCTCGGGCTGCAACTCGGCTATCTCATCGAGAAAAAGGGTGCCGCCCCCAGCTGCCTGAAAGCGGCCCTTGCGATCCTTCACCGCCCCGGTAAAGGCCCCCTTGACATGGCCGAAGAGTTCGCTCTCAATAAGATTTGCCGGGATGGCGGCGCAGTTAAGTGCCACAAACGGCTCGGTGCTTCGCCCGCTCTGCTGATGGATAAGGCGGGCCAGCACCTCCTTACCGGTGCCCGACTCCCCGGTAACCAATACGGTGGCCTGTGAACCTGCCACCTTTTTAGCAGTCTGCAACAGTTCAGCCATGGCGGAATTGGCCGTCACCATACCCTCCACACCGGTGAGACGATCTATCTCCCGGGCCTGACTCCTGGTCCGTTTTTTCAGGACCCCCATCTCCAGGGCCTTGGCGCAGGAGAGACGCAGGGTCTCGCGGTCAAAGGGTTTGGTGATAAAGGTAAAGGCCCCCAGGTGCATGGCCTGCACCGCCATCTCAATGGAGCCAAAGGCGGTGATGATGATCACCGGCACCCCGGGCGCCTCTTGCTTAAACTGTTTCAAGAGATCAATGCCGCTCATATCACCGAGCTGAACGTCGGTTACCACCAGGGCCGGTTTTTTTTTGCTGAATGCGGCAAGACCCTCGGCGCCATCAGCGGCAGAAACCACGCTAAAACCCGCCGAGATCAGGTTATACTCGGTGACCCGCCGCAGACTCTCATCATCATCTATCAGAAGGATATGCTCAGCCATGCTTGTATAAGATCTCCTGTTTCGGTATTGTCGCCGTGAAAAGGGCGCCGCCCAGCTCCGAGCGGCCCACTGTAAGTTTACCCCCGTAGCTCTCGACAATCTTGGCACTAATGGCAAGGCCAAGGCCGGTGCCCTCCTCCCTGCCAGAGTAAAAGGGCGCAAAGATCTGGTCGTACTCCCCTGTGGGCACACCCGAGCCATCATCGCCAAAAGAGATGACGGTGCACCCCTCCTCCTGGCCCAAACCAACCACAATATGGCCGCCACGGGCCACGGCCTCGGCAGCGTTGATCAGCAGATTGATAAAAACCTGAGCCATTTTATCGGCATCCACCAGAAAGCCCCTCTCCTCTGAAGGGAGGGTAAGCTCCACCTTAATCCCCTTCTTGCGGAAGGTGTTATCCAGCAGGGTGATTACCCGCTTCAAGATGGCGGCTGCCTCCTCCTTTTTCGGTTCCTCACCCCCAGAGCCGTGCTGGCTCCGTGAAAAATTCAGGACCTCCTCCACCGTACTATTGAGCCGCGAGGTCTCCTTGAGAAGGATCTCCACAAACTCCCTTTTCGGGTGACCAGGGGGAAACTCATCAAGGAAGATTTCCGCCGTGCCCTTGATGGAGGCCAGGGGATTCTTGATCTCATGGGCCAGGGAGGCGGAGAGCTGACCCAAGGCGGACAATTTCTGACTGGCCCGCAACTGCTCCTCCACCTCAAGAAGAAGCTCGGCCTCCCTATGGAGATGACGATAGGAGCGTTCCAGTTTTTCAGAGAGATCCTGATATTTTCCCCTGAGCCGCGACTCCCTGCTGGCAATAAAGCCCACACCAGCACCGGCCAGCAGGTAGAGAACCACCTCGGCAAGCTCGCTGACATAAAAATCATAATTCATGTCATGGAAGATATGGAGATGGGGAATAAAGGCCAGACAGGCGATAAGGGCCATGGCAACACCGCCCCTCACCCCAAAGAACAGCCCCCCCGCCACAATGGGGAAATAGCTCAGTCGCCGATAGGTTTCATGAAAAACCAGCTTATCCCCCGGGGTCAGGTGATGGAGGGCCCCGATACCTAGAAGGCTGACAACCAGGAGGGCGAAATGTATTTTCGACTTATTGACCATATATCTTGTCGCCAGTTAAATTTTCGTTGCAAGGTTGGGGTGGGCTTAGGGGTGGTAATCACCCACTGCATTGTAGCAAGCCCCCCTTGAAATACAAGTTTTGTGACCTTCCCGAGGAGAGCGTGGCCATTCTCCCCTGTCATTGGCCATTCAAAAACAGCCGCATCCTCCCTGGCGGCCCCCTTACTGAGTTGACCTATCCTCTCCAAACTTCACCGTTATTCACCACCAAGACCTATAATTAACGGTCCACAGCCAGCCCTTGCCCCCCCCCGTCCCCTGAGCCTGTCGAAGGGCCCCTGTCGTCAACAGGCATACGAATTTGTAACCTTCGAAATTATTTATTGCACATTTTTGTACAATAACTCCCGGGACCACCGCCCACCCCCCAAAGGCTCTGTCGCCAACAATCCCAACCAGGACAAGGGCTACCCGCCAAACACATCTTTTTTTTCGACCTTGGCACGCTTCTCGCTCTTACTCCTTGCAAATAGAAATTTTCCCCAGGAGGAGACAATGAAAAAAATCGAAGCAATCATCAAACCCTTTAAGCTGGACACCCTCAAAGAGGCCCTGCACGATATCGGCGTCACCGGCATGACCGTCAGTGAAGTTAAGGGCTTTGGCCGCCAAAAGGGCCACACCGAGATCTACCGTGGCGCCGAGTACAACGTTGACTTTATCCCCAAGGTCAAGGTTGAGCTGGTGCTGAACAGCGACATGGTAGACCAGGTCATCAGCACCATCATCGAGGCCACCCAGACCGGCAAGATCGGCGACGGCAAGATCTTTGTCATGCCCATTGACTCCGTCACCCGGATCCGTACCGGCGAAACCGACGAGGAGGCTATTTAGACATGAATGATGGTCTCGTAAAAAGTCATGAGATGGCTAAGTAAAAAGTTCGATATACGAGGCGTAGTGATTTTTCAGGTGCGAGGCCATACATGTGGTATGCCGAGTGCCTGAAAAATTGCTACAACGAAGTAGATCGGACTTTTTACGACGCCATCATAAATATGAACGTTTTCAATCTAAGCAACAAGGAGTTACCAATGAAAAAGTCAATCGCAACTAAAGCAGGTGTGCCTTTCTTTACGGCCCTGATGGCCATGCCGGGAGTAGCCCTGGCAGAAGAAGGCGTAGCAGAGGTGACCGGGGCGGCGGCAATGTACGTTGTCAATAACACCTGGATGCTGGTTGCCGCCTTTCTGGTTTTTACCATGCATCTTGGTTTTGCCTGCCTGGAGGCTGGAATGACCCAGGCAAAAAACACGGTCAATATCCTTTTCAAAAACACGGCGATTATCGCCATTGGTCTTCTAACCTACGCTCTTGTAGGTTTCAACCTCATGTATCCGGGCGATTTTTCCATTGCCGGCTTTTTTGGTTTTGCCGGTTTTGGGATTGGTGTTGATCCAGGCAGCATGATGGTCGCCGGAGATGACGGGGTTGGAATTTACACCTACTGGACTGACTTTATTTTCCAGGCAATGTTCGCCGCTACAGCCGCAACAATTGTTTCCGGTGCCGTAGCCGAACGCATTAAACTCCATTCATTTCTGATTTTTTCCATCATCTATGTTGCTTTTGTATACCCCTGGGTCGGCAGCTGGAAATGGGGCGGAGGCTGGTTGGACGCCTAAGGCTTCTATGATTTTGCAGGATCCACACTGGTTCATTCCGTGGGCGGCTGGGCAGCCCTGGCAGGCGTTATACTGCTTGGACCCCGCCTTGGCAAATATGTGGGCGGCAAAATTAAGCCGATTATGGGTCACAACATGCCACTGGCAACCATCGGTGTCTTCCTTCTTTGGCTTGGCTGGTTCGGTTTCAACGGCGGCTCTGTCCTTTCTGCTGATCCCGGAATGGTCTCTTTTGTCTTTGTTACAACGTGTCTGGCTGCTGCAGCCGGTATTGTCGGCGCCATACTGTTGAGCTGGATCCTTCAGAAAAAACCTGACCTGACCATGGCCCTCAACGGTGCCCTGGCCGGCCTGGTCGGTATTACTGCCGGTGCAGATGTTGTCAGTGTTATGAGCGCTATCATTATCGGTTTTATTGCAGGCCTTCTGGTTGTGGCCTCTGTCATGATAATCGATCGCATAAAACTTGATGATCCGGTTGGTGCCATTTCCGTACATCTCATCTGCGGTATTTGGGGCACCCTGGCTGTCGGCATCTTCAGTGCTGACCACACGTTCATTGTCCAGTTGATAGGCGTACTCGCTTATGGCGCTGTCTGTTTTCCCGCAGCCTTTATCCTCTTCCTGATACTTAAAGTCACGCTCGGTATACGGGTTGACGAAGAAGAAGAACTCAAGGGTCTTGACGTTGGGGAACATGGCATGGAAGCCTATGGCGGTTTTGTCATCAACAAATCGTAGATCA
Source organism: Pseudomonadota bacterium (assembly GCA_030597865.1). Taxonomy (GTDB): domain Bacteria; phylum Desulfobacterota; class Desulfobulbia; order Desulfobulbales; family SURF-16; genus BM506. The sequence continues at coordinate 17,816 of JAUVQZ010000013.1, forward strand.
TATGACTGCGCCGTACCCTGTCAAACGATGCAGAGGACATAGGGCGTAGACATTGTTGAGCACGGCACCCACGCCTACAACGACTTTGTCACCAAATAACCATATGACCCTTGGCAGCGGGGGGTGGAGCCGCTGCCAAGTTTTTTTCCAGCAACCATTTTTTTAATCAATGAAAGGAGACGTCCCATGAGAAGTTTTACCAAAAAAATTATGACATCCCTGATCTGCGGCAGCCTGACACTGGGCGCCAGCACCCTGGCAGCAGCCGAAGAGACAAAGCCCGAGGCGGATCTCACCGTTGGCCTCTACAATCAGTACGTATGGCGGGGCTGGACCTTCAGCGAAGACAGCATGGTCATCCAGCCCTCAATGACAGTTGCCTATAAGGGCTTTGGCTTCAACTGGTGCAACCTGGACACCGAGCAGTATGACCCGACAGCATCTGAGACCAACAACTGGAACGAGACAGATCTTACCCTTTCCTACGACTGGTCCATGGCCGGCCTCGACTTTGGCGTGGGCTACATCTATTACGCCCTGGACAATGCCGATGACAGCCAGGAGGTCTATGCGGCCGTGAGCAAGGACATGCTCCTCACCCCCACCCTGACCATCTACCGGGACTACGACTCCTTCCCTGGCTGGTATATTACCGCTGATATCTCCTACTCCCTGCCCCTAAGCCCTTCCATGTCCCTGGACCTGGGAGCCAAGGCCAGCTACCTGATGGCTGACGAGGCAACAACCTACGCCGACCCGTCTGATCCCAATGACGAATTCAGTAACTTCTTTGATGGTGTGCTGTCAGTTGCCCTGCCCATCAGTGTCGGCGAATACCTGACCATTACCCCTGAGGCATATTGTTCCTTTGCCCTGTCCAACGATGCCGAAGACTTGTTGGAGGCTGACAATGCTGGCTTCGACAACGACGAAACCAACTTTTACGGCGGCGTTTCAGCCAGCTTTGCCTTTTAACGATTCACCACTGGCACTTAGCCTGGCCCAGACATAAACTCCACAAAACCCTGGGCCTCCCATCAACCTCAACCCGCTCTTTCTCCACCTCTGCCGGCCCCCTCCCCTGGGAACCGGCAGAGGTACCTTCTCAGCCCGAGGCGGACATAATGACCAAGAAACTGGCGGTATTCCAACACAGCCCCTGGGAAGGACCAGGACGTTTTCTACTTGGGGCTGCCCACCGCAACAATATAGAGCTCTGCATTATTAAGGCCTGGGAAGGCATTTTTCCTGACCCCGCCGACTACAGTGGCTTTATTCTCCTTGGCGGTGGCGCCAATGTTCATCAGGAGGAGCGTTTCCCCTTCCTTGTTTCTGAAAAAAAGAGCCTCCAGGAAATCCTCACCATCAACAAGCCCTGTCTTGGCATCTGCCTGGGCCACCAGCTCCTGGCCGACGCCCTGGGCGCCCAGGTCGGCCCCAACTTCTGCTCCTCCATTGGCGTCTCCCAGGCCTTTCTGACCACCAACGGTCGCCATCATCCAGTCTTCAAGGATACAGAAACACCTTTCCCAACCTTCAAATGGCATAGCCAGGCCGTCATACCACCGGTCCCACGCCATTTTCACATCCTTGCCACCTCCAGGGAATGCCAGGTGGAGGCCTTCAGCATCAAGGAGCGCTCCCACCTCATCGGTATTCAGTTTGACAACCATGCCGGCCACCCCGATGACGCCAAGGAATGGTACGATCATGACCAAGCGTGGCTCCACTCCCTGACCCCTCAGCCTGTCAGCAAGGTGCAGCTCCTCCAGGACATCAGAGGCCAGGAGGGATTAATCGCCAACCACTTCCAGCAGCTCTTCACATCCTTCTGCGCCATGCTCTAACCACCACCTAAGCCCCAAAAACGCTCTTTTTTTTACGCAAGGGGGGTATCCACTTCATTGGCCTTGGTTGGATTTACCTGTCAAGAAGTTGAGAAATAAGAAGTAAGTAGTTGAGAAAAAGGTACTTTTCTTAATTAATAGCCCCTTCCTTCTACTTATTTCTCAACTTCTTACTTCTCAACTTCTTCAATTTGCACTAGGCCAGCGAAGTGGATACCCCCCTTACGCAATAAGTGGCCGAGCTCCCCTGTCCACTAAATTGGGCAGGGTCACCCTCATCCCTTATCTTTATGCATAACCTGTAAAACAATGGCCAGCCCAGCAGAGAGCAGGCAGAGAATGGCAGCCATGGTGAATGCCGCGGCGTAGCTGCCGGTCAGAACCTTTGCGAAGTTTCCGGCCGCAATCCCCACGACACCGGCAATACCGTACGAGGTGAAAACCCAGCCATAATTGGCGCCGAGATTTTTTGCTCCAAAGAGATCTGCGGTTGCCGATGGAAAGAGGGCGAAGTTGCCACCAAAATTAAAACCGACCATGGCTGCCCCGAAACTGAGGGCCGCTTCCGTTTTCATGCCGGCCAGAAAGAACATGATGCCCGCCTGGAGAAGGAACATGGCGACAAAGGTCGCGGTGCGGCCGATCCGGTCCGAGATAAAGCCCCAGACGATCCTGCCCACCGCATTAAAAATGGCAAGCAGGCCGACAACAGCAGCCCCCTTGAGCATCAGATCGCTGGTCTCCAGGGCAGTCAGACTCCTGCCTGCCTCGCTGGCCGCGAGCACAAGCTGTTCGCCGGCAAAGACCTTGATGATCCCTATGACCATGAGCCCGGCCACGGCGCCGCTGAAGAACATGAGCCAGAGGAGATAGAAGGCCGGATCCTTTAATGTCTGCTGCCAGGTTGAATCGGGTAGAATCTTCCTGTTTGTCACCGGCAGAGTTGAGGGAGGATTGCTCAGCAGGAGGGCGCCAGCAGTGATGACAACGATGCAGACAATGCCATGCAGAATGAAGAACGGGAAGATGCCCTGTTTGCCGATATAGCCTAGGGCCCCCCATTTCTGGCTGAAGAGATAGGCGCCCATGCCAAATCCAGCCACGGCAATGCCGCTCACCAAGCCCTTATGATCAGGAAACCATTTCACCAGGGCGGCAATGGGACAGACATAGGCAAAACCGGTTCCAGCCCCGGCCATGAAACCAATGGTTCCCCAGAGCAAGAGGAGCCTGTCCATTTCCGCCAGCTTGCCGACATACTGGTTGCCCATCATGATCCCGGCCACCATACAGGTGGTCATAATCCCCATGGGGGCGTAACGGACAATGACCGAATCATCGCCCAGATGGCCGAAAAAGGCATGAAAAACCATGAGAATGAGAACGGTGATAAGCCCGGCAAAAAGGGCGTGGGCAAGGTAAAAGACAATGGCGTTTGTCATCAATCCTGCATAGATGAAGCCGGTGCCAATCATCAGGCCGCCGATGATTGCCGGCATCCGTGGCCCTTTTACGTCCTGGACCCGTCCGGCAATGACCATGACAGCGGCAAAGCTCAGGATACAGATTGAAAAAGCATACTTCAGGATGCCCTGCTGTTTGGCAATCTCAACCATAACCGCAGCATCATCCGCCACAACAATGGCTCCTTCAGCAAAGGTTCCAGCGGCAACCTGGGTCGCGTGTTGTGTCACTGTGATTACGGCGGGAAAGATGTTTGTGGTCAGGGGTTCCCAAAAAATGCTGTAACCATAGACCGTGCCCAGGACGAGCTGAACAAGGATCGCCCCTGCCAATACTTGAAAACGTTTACCATTGCAGGGTTTTGCTACGGGAGAGACATCGGTGGTCATTAATTTTCCTCCGGTCAGTGACAACAAAGTAATGAAGAGGCTCTTGTATCAGGAAGAACTAGAGAAGGTTACGGTGGGTAGAGGTGCCGGCTGGAATTAATACGGCATCTCGAATCTGCCATTCTTTAATGAGAGTACTGAACATATGACCTATCATCAAACTGTTTCAGGGGATTTCGGATTCATTCCCACCGGCTTAAGCCGCCCGACCTGGATTTTTTCTGGGACTTAGGGTGGGGAAAAAGCATGACCTATTTCAACAAAGCAGGCCTGCAGAAACTGCTGATTGGACCCAAGGGGGGCATAGATGGGGTGGTGCAGGTTTTAGTCTGTCCGGGGCGTGGGGCCCAGGGTCTTGATGAGGATGATGATGGCCAGCACCAGCAGGGTGGAGAACCCGGCCAGGGTCTGGTAGACGGCGGGAAAACCCCAGGTTGTCTTGACCAGGCCCACCATCTTGACACTGAGCGCCCCCACCCCAAAGGTGAGGATGAACTTCAGACCAAAGGCAGAACTCAGGAAGTTGGCCGGGGTGAGGCGGGCCACCAAAGTGTTTTCCAGGGGCTGCATACCCAGCAGGAAAAAGCCGTGGACCATGGCAAAGAAGACCAGCATGCCGTTGGAGCTTGCGGCCATGGCCAAGGCCATGGGAATGGTGATCAGGTGAAAGAGCAGATAGCCGCTGGTCAGCCGGAACCGTTCTCCCACCACGCCGCCAACATACTGGCCGGCCATGCCAACGAAGAATATACCGGAGGTCAGAATGGTGGCAACCACATTGGCTGAACCCAGACCGCCACTGAGACTGGTAAGGTAGTGGTATAGTTCGCCGTTTTGCAGCTCAAAATAGGCGGGCAGGGTGATGGAGGTGCCGCGATAGACAACACCACCCAGGGTCATGGCCACCAGCAGGACCAGGAAGACGGCCAGTGAGTTGCCCTGATGCCTTTTCTTCGTTTCCACGGGGACAGAGGACTCGGCGCTGCTCATGGCCAGGACCACGAGGCCGGCAAGGTTCATCACCCCCAGGAGCAGATACACCGTCTGGGTGCCCCAGAAATAATTCACCGACCCGGCCAGAAGCGGCGCCATGGCCAGACCCAGGTTGCCGAACATGCCGTTATAGGCCATACCGCGGCTGGTGTTTTTCACCCCTTTGGCAATCCAGCCTAGGCCGGCAGGATGGTAGATCCCGGAAAAAAGACCGATACCGGCCAGGGCAATCCAGAGCATGTCCGGATTATCGACATTAAAGGCGGCCCAAAAACCACAGAGACCGGCGCCCAGATGAAAAATGCCGAGCAGGCGGCGGGGCCCGAAACGGTCGGCAGCCAGCCCCCAAGGCAGGGCGGTCAGGCCAAAGAGCAGATACATCCAGAACGACAGGGCCAGGGTCTCGGTCATGGAAAATTGCAGAGAACCTGCCAGGGGTAGAAGCACGGCAGGAAAAACCAGCATATTAAAATGGCTCATAAAATGACCAAAACAGGTCACACCAAGGATGGAGCGTTCACGGCTATTCATGGCTGGTCAAATAACCTCAAACTCCCCGGATGTCCATCATTTTGTTGATGACCCAAGGGGCAGGAACTGGCATTATGGTGGGCTCTTCAAAGAGGGCTTTAAAGAATTTTCTTAAATATCATGCCAATTATGCACCGATGCACATGACCTCTACCCCTGCCAGCAAAACAGACCTCAGAAATCTCACCCTGCCCCAGCTCGTTGATTTCCTTGACAGCCTGGATCTACCCGGCAGCCGGGCCCGTCACATCATGGCCTGGCTCATGCGGCCCAACAGCCACGATTTCAACAAGATGGCCGAGGTCAAAAGAGAGATCCGCGACCGCCTCAGGGCCACGGCCCGGCTCACCACCCTGACTCCAGCCAAGGTGGAAGTGTCTGCGGATGGTACCCGCAAGTACGCCTTTAGGCTTGATGACGGGGCAGTCATAGAAAGCGTGCTCATCCCCGAAGGCGACCGCCACACCCTCTGTCTCTCGTCCCAGGTGGGCTGCGCCATGGCCTGTGCCTTCTGCCTCACCGGCCGGATGGGCTTTACCCGTAATCTGCAGCCCGGCGAGATGGTCAACCAGGTCCTGGCGGTCATGGAGGATATGGTGGCCCGGGGTATTGATCGGGGCACCCATCGCGAGTTGATCAACAACCTGGTTTTCATGGGCATGGGCGAGCCGCTGGCCAATTATGACAACCTGATCACCGCCCTTACCATCCTCATGGCCGAGGAGGGCCTTGGCTTCAGCCAGCGGCGGGTTACGGTCTCCACCTGCGGCATTGCGCCGAGGATCGTTGATTTAGGCCAAGATGCCCGGGTCAACCTGGCCATCTCCCTCCATGCCGCTGATGATGACATCCGCAGCGCCCTGATGCCGGTGAATAAGAGCTATGGTGTGGCTGAACTGTTGGAGGCCTGCCGTGGCTATCCCCTGGCCAAAAAGGGCGTCATTTTGATGGAGTACATTCTCATTAAGGATATTAATGATTCGCAGGAGCAAGCCCGCAGTCTTGCCGCCAAATTGGCTGGCATCCCCTGTCGGATCAACCTCCTGCCCTATAATGAATCTGAACAATTATCCTATGCCCGGCCCGCCGAACACACGATCCTGGCCTTCCAGAAGATACTGCGGGATGCCGGCTATACCACCCTGGTGCGCCAGAGCCGCGGCAGCGATATTTCCGCCGCCTGTGGCCAGCTGGCAGGCAAGGCAGGGCTGTAGATCTGTAATTTAAGGGTTTAGCCACGGAATCCACAGAAGGCACGGAAGATAAAAAGGTTCTTTTCAGAATTTTCCGTGGATTCCGTGGCAAAAAAATAAGACGAAACAAGGAGTAAGCCAGATGGCCGTAAAGAAAAAATTCTATGCCATTGCTGCCGGTCGTAAGCCCGGCATCTATACGAAATGGCCTGATGCCCAGGCCCAGGTCATGGGTTTTGCCGGGGCCAAATATAAGGGCTTTGCCACCAAGGCCGAGGCTGAGGCCTGGATCAAAAATCCCATCTATTCTGCCCAGGCCGGCAAGGCCAAGGGCAGCAAAGGCAAGTCCGCACCAGCCAAGGCTGCCAGGGATGGAGACATTATTATTTATACCGATGGCGGGGCCCGTTTTAATCCGGGGCCCGGCGGATATGGCGTTGTCATGATGGAGGGCGCTAAGCGCCAGGAGTTTTCCGGCGGCTACCGCTTAACCACCAATAATCGCATGGAGCTCATGGGCTGTATTATTGCCCTGCGCCAACTTAAAAAAACGACCAAGCCGGCAACCCTCTACTCCGATTCCCAGTATGTGGTCAACGGCATCACCAAGGGCTGGGCCAAGGGCTGGCGGAAAAGAGGCTGGATCAAGTCGGACAAGCAGCCGGCCGTGAATCCGGATCTCTGGGCCGAGCTTCTTGAGCTGGTTGAGGGGCTTGATGTCGAGTTTAGATGGGTGAAGGGCCACGCCGGCAATGAGTTCAACGAGCGCTGCGACGAGTTGGCCGTGTCCTCGGCCGGCAAGAATAATCTGCCCGAGGATAAGGGCTATAAGGGTTGAGGAAGGGGGAGTAGTCGTAGGAGCGAGATCGCTCCTACGAAGTTCAAGGCATAGATCAGTTCTCAGGCTCAAAGGCGCCCTTGCCTGCTCCGCACAGGGGACAGACCCAGCTATCAGGCAGATCTTCAAAGGCGGTGCCAGGGGGGATCTCGGCGTTCTCGTCACCAACTTCAGGATCATAGATATAACCACAGGCAGTACAGACATATGTTTGCATGATGATCTCCTACATTTATGAACAGACACTATTTAGGTTTATGAAATAAATATGGTAGCTGTTCTCCATCCTAAATGGAAGGTGTATATGAAGGTTAGAAGACCTTCATAAAAGGTCACTTACTCATCCTCGTCCGGTTCGGCAATCGTGCTGAGTAGATCTTCGCGGAAATCCTCATCCTTGATGAGCTTGATGGCCAGGGCCTTACAGATCTGACCGGCCAGCCCCCCTTCGCCGTCATAGGCAATATCCACCTCAATATCACCCTCACTGGCAGTGAGGATCACCGCCGCCTGATTTTCCGCCAGAGTTATTGCAGCCATGTATTAGTTCCTTGGTCAGTAATGATGATGGGGCCATCAGCTTAAAAATCAGGCCATGCTGGTGACGGTCACCGAGGCAATGAGGGCATAACGCGCCAGCTTGCCGATGAAGGCCAACAGGGAAAAGAGGAAAAAGTTGAGGCGCAGGGTGCCGCCCACCAGACAGAGAGGATCGCCGATCACCGGAACCCATGACAGCAGTATAGACCAGGAACCATATTTTTGATAGAGGCGGGTTGCCCGGCCAAACTGACCCTGGTCAATGCGCAGGATTTTTTCCATGATAAAGTCCGACCCCCAGAGGCCGATGGCGTAGGTGGTGCAGGCCCCAAGGAGGTTGCCCAGGGTGGCCACGGCCACCACCTGCTCCACATTATAGGCCTGGAGAATCAGGGTGACCAGCAGCCATTCCGAGCCCAGGGGCAGGATGGTGGCCGCCAGAAAACTGACCACAAAGAGGGCGGGCAGGCCATTATGGAGGACATCTTCCATGTTTTCTTGTCAGTTAGGGTGAGGGGAAAAATCTTCAGCAGCAGAACAGCATCACCAAGCAAGGACCATCATTGCCTTTTTCCGGCAAAGAAATCAATAGGTTCCCGCACCAGATGCCGGAATAACAAGTTTTATTTGTTAAACAAGGCTTGAGTGCTTATAATAACTTGTTGGAAATGTGATATTTTCATGTCTCGTTTTAAAGGTTTTGTTGCTCGGGGAGGGCGCACCATGGTTTCAGGAATCAACCCATCAGTTTCTGCCTTGAGCAGCTTGACCAAAAAGGCTGCGTCCACGGCTAATAATGTTGCCAACGTCAATACGCCGGGCTACCAGGCCACCCGTGTCACCCTCCAGGATGCCGGCAGCCAAACCATTTCCACGGCTTCGGGTTCTGACCAGGTGGGGGGTGGCGTCACCGTAAGCTCAGTGGCAAAGACCAGCTCCCCGGGCGCCTTTGAAGGCACCCAAAGCACCTCGGATTTCGGGATCAGCGGCCTGGGCTACTTTCTCCTACGCGACCCCGGCACGACAGATGCCAACCAGTACACCCGCACCGGCAATTTTCAGTATGATCAGCAGGGCTACCTTACCACCCCCGCTGGCTCCTTTGTCCAGGGCTGGCAGCTCGATTCGGCGACAGGTGATCGACAGGGTAG
>JAUVQZ010000108.1 GCA_030597865.1 Pseudomonadota bacterium
CTCATCGTCCTGGTCCTTAACCTGCAGGACACCCTGGAAGACCCCATTAACCGCGCCAAGATCAACGGCACCTACAGCGATTTCAGCAAGATCAACCCCTACCTGATCTATTCGGAAGAGCAGAATGTCTCCTCCGACATCATCGGTACGCCGGCGGCGGCCGCCATTATCGAGGGCACCGAAACCCATACCCGCACCGCAGCCATCCGGGTCAATATGGATCGTCTGGGCTGCGCCGGCAAGGGTGACGCCAACGAACCCAACTTCCTCAGTGTACCGGTGACCCAGGCCGTCATTTACGGCTGGTACGATAATGAGCTGGGCAGCTACACCAACATGCTGGCGGACCGGACTATCACCATTGCCGACCAGATGGTGTGACCCACATCACCATAACCACCATGGCGCCAGATGATGTGGCTGAGGCGGTCCAGCTCGACAGTGACAACCTGTCCCCCTGGGCTGCCTCCCATTTCAAGGACCAGTTAGGGCAGGATCACAGCTGGCAATTTATCGCCCGCTCCACAAAAAACCAGGCACTGCTCGGTTATATCTGCGGCCAAAACCTTGTTGACGAGGGTGAGATCCATAAAATAGCCGTCACCAAGGCCTTTCAGCGCCAGCATATCGGCCATCGCCTCCTTGACCACGCCCTTGGCTTTCTTAAAAAAAACAATGTCCTTTCCTGCTTTCTTGAGCTGCGCGCCGCAAACCTGCCCGCCCAACAGCTTTATCAATCATTTGGTTTCAGCCCCTGTGGTCGTAGAAAAAAATACTACAACTCCCCCTGTGAGGATGCTATCATCATGAGATTACGGCCCCAGCAGAGTATTTCACTGTCCTGATCCCGGCCCTTTCCTCGCTTTTTATCTGGAGAATTTCTGTGAAAAATATTCGCGACATTGACATTAAAGACAAAAAGCTTCTCATCCGTGTTGACTTTAATGTTCCCCTGGACAGCCTGGGGAATATCACCGATGACATCCGTATCCGCGGCGTCCTGCCCACCATCAACCATGCCCTGGATGAGCATGCAAAAATCATCATCATGTCCCATATGGGCCGGCCCAAGGGCCAGCGCCAGGAGAAATTCAGCCTTGCCCCTGCAGCCAAGCGCCTGGGCCGCCTGATCAACAAAGAGGTAACACTCGCCCAGGACTGCATTGGCAATGGGGTGGAAGAGATGGTTGCCGCCATGCAACCTGGAGATGTTATCCTCCTGGAGAACCTGCGTTTTTATAATGACGAGCAGGACAACAACCCTGAATTTGCCGCAAAACTTGCCAAGCTTGCCGACATCTATATCAATGACGCCTTTGCCGTTGCCCATCGGGCCCATGCCTCGGTGGTGGGGATCACCGACCATATGGAGATCTGTGCGGCAGGCTTCCTGCTCCAAAAAGAGATGGATTATTTCCATCGCTCCGTTGCCGATCCAAGGCGACCCCTGGTGGCCATTATCGGCGGCGCCAAGGTTTCCAGTAAACTCGGAGCCCTGCGCAACCTCATGGACAGGGTGGACAAGATGATTATCGGCGGCGCCATGGCCAACACCTTTCTCAAGGCCATGGGCTACCAGGTCGGCAAATCCCTGGTGGAAGAAGACCTCATAGATACCGCCAAAAGCCTGATGGACAAAGCCCAGCGCCAAAACGTCAAGATATATCTGCCGGTGGACTGCATTGTTGCCGACAAATTCGCTCCTGATGCCGAGACCAAGCAGACCACGGCCCAGGAGGTTCCAGCCGAATGGATGATACTTGATATCGGCCCGGCCTCCACCACCCTGTTTAACGAGGCCCTGGAATCGGCCAAGACCATTATCTGGAATGGCCCCATGGGCGCCTTTGAGATGGATGCCTTTTCCCGGGGCACCATGGCCATGGTTTCCCACGTGGCCGCCTCCCACGCCCTGACCATTGTCGGCGGCGGCGACACAGACGTGGCCGTTCACAAGGCCGGTGAGAGCAACAACATCTCCTATATGTCCACCGGTGGCGGCGCCTTTCTCATGCTCATGGAAGGCAAAAAACTCCCCGGTGTTGTGGCCCTAAACAATAAAGCCTAAGCGAGGAATGCCCATGGAAAGAATACCCCTGCTGGCCGGCAACTGGAAGATGTTCACCACTGTGGCCGAGGCCACAGAGCTTGCCCGCGCCATTGCCGCTGGACCCCTGCCGGACGGCCGCCAGGTACTGCTGGCCCCATCAGCTCCGGCCCTGACTGCCGTGGGTGACGTCCTGAGTGGCACCGGTATCGAACTTGCCTCCCAGAATATCTGCTGGGAGGAGAAGGGGGCCTTCACCGGTGAGATCTCCCCCCTCCTGCTCAAAGAGGCCGGCGGCACCATGGCCATTATCGGCCACTCCGAACGGCGGCAGATCTTTGCCGAGGACAATGATCTCATCAACAAACGGCTCCGGGGCGCCCTGGGTTATGACATCCTGCCCATTCTCTGCATCGGCGAGACCCTGGAGGAGAGGGAGGAGAACGCCACCATGGCCGTCCTTGAAAAACAGCTGCGCCAGGGCCTTGACCAGGTCACCATCACGACCGGCGACCAACTCATTGTCGCCTATGAGCCGGTGTGGGCCATTGGCACCGGCAAGACCGCCTCGGCCGCCCAGGCCCAGGAGACCCATGGGTTCTGCCGTACCCTGCTGGCGGATATTTTCGACAAAGCTATTGCCCAGCAAATAAGAATATTGTATGGTGGCTCGGTCAATCCGGCTAATGTTGATGAACTCATGAACCAGACTGATGTGGACGGTGCCCTGGTTGGCGGTGCCGCCCTCAAGGCAGAATCATTTCTGCGCATTATAAATTTTAAAACGTTGTAAAAAAATATGACCACGTTTCTGACAATTACCCACATTCTTGTCTGCCTGTTTCTGATTGGCATCGTCCTCCTCCAGCAGGGCAAGGGTGCGGATATGGGGGCCACATTTGGCGGAGGCTCCAACCAGACGGTCTTTGGCGCTGACGGACCCATGCCCATGTTGAGCAAGATCACCACTGCCTCAGCGATTATTTTCATGGTCACCAGCCTATCATTGGCCTATATTTCGGCCCATGATTCTTCCAGCTCGCTGATGAATCAAATTTCCGTGCCAAATCAAAATGAAAGTGGTATAGAAAAAACCATTCAGTCAGCCCCTGATGTCACAAGCCAGACTGAACAACCTGCACCGCTGAGCCAAGGGGCTGCAGGGAATTAAAAGAGTTTTAGAATTGTTGCCGAAGTGGTGGAATTGGTAGACACGCTATCTTGAGGGGGTAGTGGCCCACGGCCGTGCGAGTTCGATTCTCGCCTTCGGCACCATTTGTATAACCGTTATCATCCGATAACGTCTGATAAACCCCGTTAGCTTAGGCTTTCGGGGTTTTCTTTTGTCCGGTGCCACCCATCTGACCTTCATCCACCCCCCGTTATTTACCACAGTTTACAACCTGTGATATAGTCTCTCCTTGGTATGGATCGGCCGCCTTGGCGGCCTGCCCGGTACACATCAGCCACCTTCGGTGGCCTGGAGGCGAGGCTTGGCTCTCAAACTTTTTAAGCATTGGACATCAAAACTGCTCTGCCCGGGAACATTCCTCCGGGACAACTACGCCATGTTCAAAAAGCTCCTTGAACATGACAGGCGCTGCCATGAGCTGATCGCCGAGCTTGAGGATATTTATTACAACGAAAAGAAGGTTGATATAAAGCGTATCGAAAAGCGCTATGCCGAGCTGTCAACGGCCGTTGCCACCATTATTACCTGTCTCACCCACATGTCTCCGGTCGCCTATAACAACCTGCGTGACTATTTTCAGAAAATAGACGCCTACATCCATTATATCTTCACCCCACCCACACGCCAAACCCCAGCACCATTTACAATCCCCCTCAGCGCCATAGACATTGACGACCGCCAGATGGCAGGGGACAAGGCCTTTAATCTGGCCATGCTCCTGAACAATCTCGACCTGAAGGTCCCCTCCGGTTTTGTGATCTCCACCGCTGCCTTCCATGCCTTTCTTGAGCACAACAATCTGCAAATGGTCATTGATGAACGGCTGGCCCGGCTCGACATAACTAAAGCCGAATCCCTCCAGCGTTTTTCTGACGAGATCAGCGCCCTTGTTGGCAACGCTGAGATCCCGCCGGCCATAGCCGAGACCATTATCGCCTCCTTTGCGGCCCTGCAGAAAAAACATGGAGCCGCCGTCCAGGTCGCCATGCGCAGCAGCGCCGGCCTCGAGGACAGCGAGACCTCCTTTGCCGGACAGTACAAGAGCGAACTCCATGTGGATCGCGACTCCCTCCTGGCCGCCTATAAAAGGGTGGTGGCCAGCAAATACTCGCCCCGCGCCCTCTACTACCGGATCAACAACGGCCTCTCCGACCTCGACACCCCCATGGCAGTCCTGGTCATTGTCATGGTGGATGCCGTGGCCAGCGGCGTTATCTATACGGCAGACCCGGCCACCGCCTCCACCCAGACCATGGCAATCCACTCCCTCTGGGGCCTTGGCGAGTTATTGGTGGGTGGGGAGGTATCACCTGATACCGTTTTCCTTGCCAGGGAACCCTCCCCCCATATTATCGAGCGGCGGCTGGCTGATAAATTTAAGGAGATGACGGCAGGCCCCAAAGGATCGGTGCAAATTAACGATGTTGATGAACAACGGCGACGTACGGCCTCACTGGCTGACCGTGACGCCCTGGAGCTTGCCAGCATCGCCCTGGAGATCGAGGCTTTTTACGGCGAGCCCCAGGATATCGAGTGGTGCCAAGACCATGGCAAGTCCCCCTATATCCTCCAGGCAAGGCCCCTGAGATGCGAGACAAAACAGGCCCGCCAGGACCTGCCCGCAGAAATAAAGATCAGCGCCCCCCTCCTCTTTGAGGGGGGAGAATGTGCCTCGTCCGGGCTGGCCAGCGGCCGCCTCTTCCTCCTGGAGAATGACCAGCAGCTCAATGATGTCCCGGCCGGTTCGATACTCGTGACCCAGTGCACCTTGCCCATCTATGTCAGGGTGATGGACAGGCTGGAGGCCATCATCAGCGAACGGGGCAGTGTGGCCGGTCATTTTTCCTCGGTGGCCAGGGAGTTTGGCCTGCCTGCCCTTGTCAATGCCGGCCCTGCCGTCCGCCAGCTCCAACATGGCACAGAGGTGACGATCTGCGCCCACAAAAGGACCATCTATCAAGGCCTTACTCCCCTGCCGCCCCGCCCGGCCCTGGCCAGAAAAGACAAAAACCCCTTCAGGCGTAAACTTAAATACATCCTGGGCTTTGTCTCCCCCCTGACCCTTATTGACACCGGGGCCCCTAACTTCAGCCCGGAGGGGTGCCGCTCCCTGCATGATATCATCCGCTTCAGCCATGAAAAGGGCATGCAGGAGATGTTTGCCACCGGCGACAGGTGGGGAACACGGCCCCACGGTGCCAAAAAGATGATTTCAGCGATCCCCATGACGGTCTATGTCCTGGACGTGGGCAAGGGACTGGTGGACGCGGCCCGCAACCGGGAGGAAATATCCCTCTCTGAAATCCACTGCCTGGCCATGCATGCCGTCTGGGCCGGGCTTTGCCATCCAGGTATCGACTGGGGCCAACAGTGCCATTTTGATTGGAAGAGCTTTGACAACGTGGCCCTGGCCGGCGGCATAGCAAGCAAAAACGCCGATGCCTTTGCCAGCTATGCCATCATCTCCCACGACTATCTCAACCTGAACATGCGCTTTGGCTACCACTTTACAGTGCTGGACACCCTCTGCGGCCCGGATGCCAACAACAACTACATCATCCTCCGCTTTGCCGGTGGCGGCGGCGACTTTAAGGGCAGAACCCTGCGGGTTGAGTTTGTGACCCGGGCCCTTGTCCGCCTGGGCTTTAGCGTCGAGAGCAGGGGCGATCTCAATGATGCCCGCCTCAGCCACCAGGAGCATGATCTGATCAGGGACAAGCTGAACATGGTGGGGCGCCTGCTCGGCGTCACCCGCCTCCTGGATATGACCCTCAAAAATGAAGAAATGGTGGAAGGATATCTAGCTGATTTCTTTGTAGAAAAATATGATTTTGCCCCGCAAAATTGATGATCCCGTAAAAAGTCGCTGGCATCAAAACCATGTGACGTTAAATCATTGAGATAACCACTGTACAGGTGGCCGGACCGGACTTTTCGAAGGTCTCGTAACCTCGCTATCTGCGAGGCCATCAAATTTCATCCCCCTAAAACGAGGCCTGGCCATGTCGTCTTACCAGCTTACCTGGATTACATCCTCACTGGCCGTGGGCTATGCCCCCATGTCCTATACAGAGCTTGACTCAATTAAGGAGCAGGGCATCACCGCCATCGCCAATCTCTGCGGTGAATTTTGCGATCTCCATGAGATCGAGGAGGGCTCGGGGTTTGAGGTCTACTTCCTGCCGATCCCCGATGAAAACGCCCCGGACATGGCGGAGATGGAAGAGGCCCTGGAATGGCTGGACGAGGCCCTCTATCTCGGAAAAAAGGTCCTTGTCCACTGCCGGCACGGGATTGGCCGGACCGGCACCTTTGTCTCCGCCTACCTGATCCGGCGGGGCCTGGGCCTCAAGGTGGCCGAAAAGACCCTCAAGGGGAGCCGCGCCACCCCAACCAACTATGCCCAATGGAGGCTCCTCAAAAAATATGGTAAAAAAAGCGGCAGACTCACCATCCGCGAACCCTCCCTGGAGAGCAAAAACACGGTGGATCTTGCCGGCTTTTTTGCCGAGTATGAGGCCCTGGTCACGGATGTGGAAAACTCCCTGCAGGGGTTGGGTGTGACCGACAGGGAAAAGGCCGGCTGCGGCCGGGACAACGACAGTTGCTGCCGTGAACATTTCTCCATGAAGCTCATTGAGGCCCTCTACCTGTTCAACAAGATGAACACCACCTTCCAAAGCAGCGAACGCCAGGAGGCCATTACGAGGGCCTCGGCACTCTTCCAGACAATCAGGATTCTGGTTCGTGACATGCCGTCCACAGCCGGGGAGACCGGGATGAACGATATCTACCGGATGGGCAACCTCATCTGCCCCCTGAACCGGGGGGGCAGATGCAGCCTGTATACGTATAGGCCCATTCGCTGCCGCTGCCATGGCCTGGCCGGCCATGGCCTTGATTTGCCCTTGGCCGAGGACATTCTTTCCAATATTTCCCGCAATGTCTTTTTTGCCCTCTCCAATGCCTTCCCGGGCGATGAAGAGCTGCTCTTTAGCTGCCCGGACACCATATCAGGCAGGTTCACCCAGGTCTATTTCCACTACCTGACCTCCCTGTAAAGCAGGCTGCCGCCCCTTCCCGGGGGGGGGGCTGTGCCGCCAGAGCACAGGCCATTAAGCCTTGCCATCTCCCTGGCCCAGGACCTCGGCAACGGTCTGCTCCAACTCCTCTTTATCCAGGGGCTTGACGCAATAGGCTGCAGCGCCCTGTTTTTTGGAGCGCAGGGCGGTCTGGGCGGTGGGATAGCCGGTGAGCATAATCGCCTTGATCTCCGGCTGGATGCGTTTGAGTTCCGCCAACACCTCGACCCCATCCATTTTCCGTAAGTTCATATCCAGGATGGCCAGATCAAAGGCCTGCCTCTCTGCACAGGAAAGCGCCTCATCCTCATCGACAAAAACATGGGTCGTATGCCCTTTCCTCTTGAGGATCCTGCTGACCAGCACGCCCGCCTCCTCCATATCGTCTAATACCAGTATATTGCTCACGACTCCTCCCCTGTGTCCGGCCCGGCCTGTGGTTCCATCGGCAAAAATAGATGGAAGGCCGTATTCATACCAGCGGCCAGCAGCTCCTTATCCAGCGGCGGTGAATGGACATCAATATAGCCGCCATGGTCCTTGATAATGCCGAAGGAGACAGAAAGCCCCAGCCCTGTCCCCTTACCCACCCCCTTGGTGGTGAAGAAGGGGACAAAGATACGGGAGATCACCTCCGGGGGGATGCCGCAGCCGGTGTCAGCGATGATGACCTCCACCCCTTGGCAATGCTCATCAAAACGGGTCCAAACCCCGACAATACCCTCCCTGCCAATGGCATGGTGGGCGTTATTGATGATATTGACCAGGACCTGCCTGAACCTTTCCGCATCAATCACAATCTCCGGAATCTCCTCGGCCAGAACACGCTGGATATAGACATGGTCCATATTCAGACTATGCTCGACAATGGACAGCACCTCCAGGACACAATCATTGATATTAACGGGATTCTGGGCGCCGCCCACGCTATGGCGGGAAAATTTCAAGAGATCGGCAACAATCCGTTTGCAGGCCTTGGTCTGCCTTTCAACGATCTGCAGAATCTCATGGGTCTCGGAATCTTCATCAAAATCCTCTATCAGCAGCTGGGAATAGCCAAGGATAATACCAAGGGGTGTGTTTATCTCATGGGCCACACCAGCGGCCAACTGGCCCACCGAGGCCATATTCTCCGATTGGATGAGCTGGTCTGTGACCTCCTTGAAATGGGTGAGGTCCTTGGCAATGAGCTCATAGCCCTTTACCCTGTCCTGTTCATCGGCAATCATGGAGGCGGTAATCATCAGATAAAGACGGCTGCCATCCTGGCGGAGAAACTCCGCTTCAAACTCTTTGACATGGCCCTGGCAGCCCAGGCTGCAATAAAAACGGGACCACTTCTCCTCCTCGGCAAAATAGATGGCCAGCGGCCGGCCGACAATCTCGTCTCTGCTCCCATAGCCCAGGATATCCCTGCCGCTCTCGTTGATATCACTGATCCGGCCACCAGGATCGCAAAACAAAATCATATCCTTGGAGCTTTCAAAAAGACCCCTGAACTTCTCCTCTGAGAGCTGCAACTGCCTGGTGCGTTTTTCAACCCTCTGCTCCAGGGTCAGGTTGAGATCGTGCAGCTCCCCATGGGTGTCTTGCAACTGTTTATGGGCCAGGGTGAGGGAGAGGGTGTCCTCCTCAATCCTCTTAATGACACCATGCATATTATAGTAATAAATGGTCAGGACAGCGACAGAGGTGAAAATCAGGGAATTCAAGCCACCAAAGAAGGGGGCAAGCTGACGCCAGATCTCTTTAAGGCCCGTCAAGATAAAAACATACTGGAGGACATGGGCCACACTGCGGGAAATGGAAAAGATAACCAGGACAGCACTGAGCCAAAAGATATAGGTCCAGAGAACATTTTCCCTCTCCACCCTGACCAGACGCCTGGCATAGCCCAAGGCGGACAGGGCCAGGAAAATCATCAGCAAGGAACCGAAGAAATCAACAAGATATATGGGAAAGAGAGGGAGGCCTTTATCCATGGCGTTCCCCCTCCCCCTCAGTTTTCTTGGTAATTTCCAGGCAGAATCCCTTGAGGCTCTGGAGCAAAAACCAGATCCCTGGTACACAGAGTATATGGTCAAATCTGGTGATATAATAAAGCACATTGGTAACGGATAACTGGGGATTGAACCGATGCTCCCAGAGACTGCCAGTGGTGACTAAGTCCTCGGCCAGCAACTGATCGGCCAGCCAATGGGCCGCAAACGTCCAGATATTCCAGAGCAGAAAGAAGAACAGAGAAAGCCTAAAATAATA
>JAUVQZ010000035.1 GCA_030597865.1 Pseudomonadota bacterium
AGCCCGAGAGAGTTTATGGAAAAGTGGTCGGCAGCTAAAATAGCCGCATGAAAAAACTGTCCACTTTTACTGGACCATTCCATCCTGGTGTCGGCGGAGCTGCCGGTATTTTTATTGCGGTGTCTGCCCGAGGTCAGGGAGTCGGAGATATCCTCCAGGACCATAAAGGAGTTGGCGGCAATGGCGCTTCTGGTCAGGTGGCTCTGGAAGAGCTTGACGTCGGGCAAATGGTCAAGGACCCCCATGAGCCCCAACTCGTCATCCACGGCCACGGCCGGGTTTTCCTCGCCCTTGCGCAGCAGCTTGAGGACCTTGGTCTCCGGTGGTTTTTTGCGGATGGAGACATAGATGGGTATGTCCCTGCCGCCCACCGTGAAGCGCCGCCTCTTGAGCAGGGTGAGTTTCTGGCCCTTTTTCAGGATAACCTTTTCCCCCTCGGCCCGGGTGAGGATCTTGTGGTTCAGGCAGGAGAAATCATCAGGTCTGTGGTTGCTCAGCAGATAGACCAGTTCAAGCTCGCCGATCTTGGCCTCGGCAAGCCAGACATGCTCGTTAAGGAAATGGAGGAAGTTGGCGAATTTCGCCTCGGTCTCGGTCTCCCGCTCCCTCTGGTCAATGGAGCCGGCCAGGTTCATGAGCAGGAGCTTGCGCTTTGCCTCAAAGCGGGCCTTGATGTGGTAGCGGTCGTCAAAGATGATGAGCAGGAGGTCAACCGGGCTGGAAATGGCATCAACCTCGTTGGTCATCTCAATATGGGAGGCATATCTGTTTAAGACCTTGCCCTTGAGGTAGCGGATAACGCCGTCAGCAGTGCGCGAATAGTTGTTCACCGTGGCGATTATCTCCCGTTCATTGCCATGGATACCAAACATATTGCCGATGAGGCCGTAGGCGCGGCGGCTTACCTCCTTGCGCCGCATCCTGTCATGGATCAGGTCGTGGATCCCGGTAAAGGAGCTGACATCAAGAAGATCAAAGACCTGGTTGTGGATGACCCGGTATTTTGTCAGCTCATGGGTTTCTTTGAGTGAGCCTGCCATGGCCCGGCTGGTTGGCGAAAAAAGGCGCTTGGGCAGGGGCTCGGCCAGGGAGGCAAAGGCGCCTTTCTGGTCAAGGAGGGAAAACATGGTATCGGTGAGGGTGGCCATGGTGTGGGGGTAAACTCGCTTGTCGATGTTAATGGTTGGCGGTCTTTGCTGATTGTTCTGGGGGGTGTTTTCTTTAGTCGTCTTAATCCGCCGGGGCTGGCAAGTAAATTCAAATAATATTCAGAGGAATAAGCCAGAAGTGTGCCACAGGCAATTGCTTGTGGTATTCTTTTTGGGTAACTATGGCCTGGCGGGGGATTGACCCACGCCTTAATGGCTTGATGTTGACTGGGAAATTACATTGCTGTGGAGGTGGTAAAGGGGTTTGTTACTTTTTTGTGAACCTGCTGGTTCGGAGGGTAAATAACCAGGGTAATGGGGATGATCGCACCTCCTTTAACAGGCCCAGGAACCGGTACCCACGCCTGTGGCGGTACCCAGAGCCTGTCGAAGGGATGTTTGAACAATGCAGGGCTATGCTGATAGCTTTAACTATTTAACCACTGAAACAATTAACCGTTTCTCTAAGGGGTGGATTAGGGCAGCCATGGGATATAAATATCTTTTTCTACTGTTTTTTTTCAGCCTCATTGCGCCGCATCAAGCGGTTGGAGAGGGTGACCGCCTGGTTAAGATTGGTGTCTTTCAGGTTGAGCCCATCATCTTTGTCGATGCCAGCGGCAAGCCGCAGGGGTTCTTTGTCGACGTCATTGAACAGGTGGCTGCCATGGAGGGCTGGCAGCTGCAATATGTGCAGGGCACCTGGGATGAGGGCTTCCAGCGCATGCGCAATCGGGAGATAGACCTGATGACGGCAGTGGCCTATTCCCCGGAACGGGCTGAATATATCGATTATGGCTCTGAGTCGGTGCTCACCCTCTGGGGCCAGGTATTTATCAAGGAAGGCGCCACCCTGCAGAGTATCCTTGATCTCAAAGATCAGCGAGTCGCCATTATGAAGGGCGATATCAACGGTAAAAATTTTTTGGAAACCATCAAGAAATTTGAAATCTCCTGCCAGGTTCAGGAGTTTCCCTCCCTGGACGAGGTCTTTATTGCGGTTGAAAGGGGCGAGGTCATGGCCGGAGTTGCCCCTAATATCTTTGGCTACCGTGAAGCCCGCAAGCATGGCCTGGTGGGCACCGCCATTATCTTCAGTCCGCTCTCCGCCTATTTTGCCACGGCCCAAGGCACCAACAAGGGCCTTATTGGTAGTATTGACCGTCATCTTGGTGCCTGGAAAAAGGACAAGGAATCTTTTTATTACCGGCGCCTTGACCACTGGTTCGGCGGTGTGCAGTTTGAAAAGCCCATCCCCACCTGGCTCTTCACCTCCCTTGGCGGCATTGTCTTTGTGGCCCTGGCCCTGGCCTTTTGGAGCAGAATACTGAAGGCCAAGGTGGCTGAAAAAACCAAGGAGCTCAGGCAGAGTGAGGAGAATTACAGGCAGCTCGTTGAAAACGCAAACTCGATTATCCTCCGTTGGGATGTAAACGGCCACGTCACCTTTCTGAATGAGTATGGCCAGCATTTTTTCGGCTATAGCCTTGCTGAGATTGTCGGCAGCCATGTGGTCGGCACCATTGTTGCGGAAAGTGATCAATCAGGCAAAGATCTGAAGAGCATGATCCAGGGCATCTTAGATACCCCTGCCCACTACCTGCTCCATGAAAATGAGAATATGTGCCGGGACGGCAGGCGGGTGGTGATTCAATGGAGTAATAAACCCATTGTCGATGATCAAGGCCGCCTCCTGGAAATCCTCAGTGTTGGTTTTGATATCACCAAACTCAACCTGGCCGAAAAGGAAAAGCGGGAACATGAGCAGCGCTACCGCATCCTGTTTGATTCGGCCAGTGACGCCATTTTTATCTTAAAGGATGGTGTTTTCCATGAATGCAACAGCAAGACCCTGGAGATGTTCGGCTGCACCAGGTTGCAGATTCTCGGCAGTGATCCTTGCGAATTTTCCCCGGAAAGGCAAGCCGATGGCAACTACTCGCGGCCCGAGGCTGAGGCCCGCATCAGCGCTGCCCTGGCCGGTGACAGTCAATTTTTCCCCTGGCGTCATCTGCGCTATGACAGAACCCCCTTTGATACGGAGGTCAGCCTGAACAGAATTGAGATTGGGGGGGCTATCTATCTCCAGGCCATTGTTCGCGACATCTCGGAACGTGTCCGCCTGGAAGAGGAGTTGCGCCAGGCCCAGAAGATGGAGGCCATCGGTACCCTGGCCGGCGGCATTGCCCATGATTTTAACAATATCCTCACCTCCATTTTTGGTTTTAATGAGCTTGCCCAGCTCCATAAGGATGTTCCCGGCAAATTACAGAGAGATCTTGAACAGGTGGAAAAGGCGGCAGAAAGGGCAAAGGATCTCGTCAAGCAGATCCTCACCTTTAGCCGTAAGTCTCAGTATGAGAAAAGGCCGTTGCAGGTATCCTTGGTTGTCAAGGAGGCCTTAAAGCTCCTGCGTTCATCCATTCCCACCACCATTGAGATACGCCAGGACATAGCCTCCACTGCCCTGGTGTATGCCGATCCGACCCAGATTCATCAGGTCATCATGAACCTCTGTACCAACGCCTACCATGCCATGTACGACCAGGGCGGTACGTTGACGGTCTCCCTCCACGAGGTTGATCTTGGCAAGGGCGAAGAGGTTGAGGGCCTTGACCTGGCCCCTGGCCGCTATCTGCTCCTTGAGGTTGGTGATAGCGGCCAGGGTATGGAGCCTGAAATTCTGAACAAGATGTATGAACCCTATTACACCACCAAGGCAGTGGGTGAGGGCACCGGCCTTGGCCTGGCCCTGGTCCATGGTATTGTCAAAAGCCATAACGGCGGGATAGGTGTTGACAGTGAGCCGGGCTGCGGCACGGTGTTCAGGATATATCTGCCCATTGTTGACCAACAGAGCAAGGAGTTGTCGAAAGCAGCGCCTGACAAAGCCGCAACAGGAACATGCTCGGGCCGCATCATGCTGGTGGATGATGAGGTGAGTATCCAGGAGATAGGCCAGCAGGCCTTAGAGAGCTTCGGCTATGAGGTGGCAACCTTTGGCGACCCCCTTCAGGCCTTGGCAGCATTCAGGGATGATACCCAGGCCTATGATCTGCTGATCACGGATATGACCATGCCGGGCATGACCGGCACAGAGCTTGTCGACCAGATCTTGCAGATACGAGCCGATTTTCCGATCATTCTCTGTACCGGCTACAGTGAACGCATTAACAGAGAGGCTGCCCTGGCCATGGGCATCAGGGAGTATCTGCAAAAGCCCCTGGTTATGACTGAGCTTGCCCAGAAAATTAAGGCGATTCTCGGTTCCAAAGGCCGGGAGCAGGCATCAGGGAAAGGATGACTGTAAGGCAATGTTTTCAGGGTGCAGCCCCTGGCCGTTATTTTATAATGGGATTCACTCCCCTCTCCGTGAGCGGCTATTTTCTATGTAGGAGCGAGCTCGAAGTCTTTGTTTCACTACGCTTATCTGCTCGCGAAAAAGCAGCGTATTGTTGCGCGAGCAAGATCGCTCCGACGTGATTCATTATAAACCCTTGCAGGGTTTCAATGCCCATCAGATTTGAACTTGATCCTGGTCCAGTGTGAAGTGTAAATCTTTGCACAGGCGTTTAGCGGTTTAGGCTATTAGGGGTGCATGGGCTTATGTCTGGCACCCCTAATAGCCGTAAACCGCTCATAGCCTGAAGAATAACCTGAAGAGTGACACAGGTGCGAAGATTAAAGGTTTACCTTGCACCAGGGGGACAGGATGATAGCATCCTGCTATCGCCCTCCAAGGGCCAGGGCTTTGACAGCCCGGCCTGCGCCATCGGCTATGCCACCCCGGAACTCCTTGACCTCCCGGCCCTTGTCAAGGAAGGGGTCGGCACTGCACCTGCCTACGCACCTATCCCATTGAGCCAGGTCTTAAATGAGATCAGGGCCTGCTTGCTGCGGAATGCGGCCTTATCCCGCTTGGAGATGCGGGAGCGCCGCCTCCTCCTGTTGGGCTGGGGGGGCAGTTCGGGCTGGCTGGCCCGGAAGCCCTTCTTGTCAAAGGGCGGAAAGAGGCTGTAGTTGACGTTTGAGGGTTGGAAATGTTTGCTGATCGGCTCAGTGAGATGGCGGATCAGGGCGCCGTGGGCCGTGTCGGGCGGTGGCATGAGGGGCGCTAAGTCCAGGGCAAGGCGGGCAGCGTTGCGGCCGGCCAGGATGCCCATGGCCGTGGATTCCACATAGCCCTCCACGCCGCTGATCTGGCCGGCCAGCAGGATGTGGGGATGGTCTTTGAGCTGCAGGGAGGGCAGTAACACCTCAGGGGCGCAGACAAAGGTATTGCGGTGGATGGAGCCCAGGCGGATGAATTCGGCCTGCTCCATGCCCGGGATGAGGCAAAAGACCTCCTTCTGGGCCGGGTAGGTGAGCTTGGTCTGGAAACCCACCATATTATAATGGCTGCCCTCCCTATCCTCCATGCGGAGCTGAACCACGGCATAGGGGTCCTTGCCGGTGCGCGGATCAGGCAGGCCCACCGGTTTCATGGGCCCAAAGCGCAGGGTGTCGTCGCCCCGTTCCTGCATCACCTCAATGGGCAGACAGCCCTCAAAATATTTCTGTTTTTCAAAGATTTTGAGGGGCACCTTGTCTGCTGCGGCCAGGGCGCGGATAAATCCCTCGTACTCCTCCTTGCTAAAGGGGCAGTTGAGATAATCCCCTGGGCCATCATCATAACGCGAGGCCTGATAGATGATATCGCGATTGAGGGAGTCGGCCGAGACAATGGGGGCAATGGCATCGTAGAAGGCCAGGTGCTCGACACCGGTATGGCGGGCCAGATCAGCGGCCAGATCACTTGCCGTGAGGGGGCCTGAGGCCAGGATGGTGAGGCCTGATGGTGGTAGCTCCTTGACCTCCGCACGGATGATGTCGATGTGGGGATGGTCATTGATTGCCTTGGTGATGGCCGCGGCAAATTTCTGACGGTCCACGGCCAGGGCCTTGCCGGCCGGCACCTTGGTCTCCTCGGCCATTCGCATGAGCAGGGAGTCAAGGAGGCGCATCTCCTCTTTAAGGAGACCCACCGCCGAAGCAGGATCATTGGAGCGAAAGGAGTTGGAGCAGACCAGTTCGCCCAGATCCGATGATTCATGGGCCGGACTAAAGACAGCCGGCTTCATGTCATAGAGGCTGACATGGACGCCATGGTTTGCCGCCTGCCAGGCCGCCTCACAACCGGCCAGGCCACCGCCTATGATTGTAATGGAAGGAGCTGCCATGGGTAAAATACCTTAAAACCACAAAGGCACAAAGACACGGAGATTTTTTCTCTGTGACCTCTGTGCCTCTGTGGTTGGTCTTAAAAGTCTGCAGAGTGGAACCTGCGAATCTTTTTAGTTTCCAAGTTCTTTCTGAATGCCGTCAACCACTACGTCACTGGATGTGCCGGTAATGGACTTGAGCAGGCCTTGTTTCTCGTAAAAACCGGCCACGGGAGCGGTTTTTTTGGTGTAGGTGTCAAGACGATGGGCAATGGCCTCTTCGGTCTCGTCGGCCCGCTGAACAATGGCGCTGCCGCATTTGTCGCAGATGCCTTCTTTCTTGGGAGGCATGCTCTTGACATTATATATGGCCTGGCACTCGGCGTTCTCACAGGTGCGGCGGGTACAGAGGCGGTCAAAGATGACGTCGCGGGGTACATCGATGTCCACCGCCATGTCCAGGCTGATGCCGAGCTTGGTGAGCAGCTCGGTTAAGGCCTCGGCCTGGGGAATGGTGCGGGGAAAACCGTCGAGCAGGAAACCGCTCTTGCAGTCATCCTCCTGCAGGCGGCCTTCCATGATACCCATGATCAGGCTGTCAGGGACCAGATCGCCGCGGTCCATATAGCCCTGGGCCTCTTTACCAAGATCGGTGCCTGCCTGGACTGCGCCGCGCAGGATATCGCCGGTGGAGATCTGAACAGAACCGTCCAGTTTTGTGAGCATTTTGGCCACAGTGCCTTTACCGGCGCCGGGAGCGCCTAAAAGAATAAGTTTCATGGGGGGTGTCCTCCGAATTATGATGGGATTGCCTGAAGTTACTGTTTATTCCGGTCTGACCGGAGAAGGCGGAGAATATACCAGAAAAAAAGGAAAGTGGCAAAGAAAGAGTCGTTGGTGGTGGAGGGCAAAAAAAAGGCCGGTGCTTGGGAGGAAGCACCGGCCTTTTCCACCTTCCGATTAAGGAGGGTGAGGAGAAAAAATGAAGAAAGGAGTGAATGCATTTTCATGCAGTCTTGTAGAGTAAGACTCACCCCTTGGCACAGGGTTCCATATTTTTTATTTTTTCGCAGCTCTTTCATGCTTTGTCTGGGGACACAAGAAGTTTTGAGGAAATCTTCAGCCGTTTACGGATAATCTGGGAGCAGGTGTCTATTGCCATGTTGAGCAGGGCGGCCACCAGGATAATCAGCATTGCCTTGTCAATATGGTCATTGGTTATTCATCAGGAAAATACTACGCAATTTCCTGGACTACGTTTCAAAAAGAACATCTCAATTCAATCCTTCGGCAAGAATGTAACCGGATACTACTGAGCCGTTATGGTTGCCTGTTACGTTTTTAATAGGTAGGCTTGATGGCTTGTAGCGGGAAACACGATAATGCCGCAAGGTCAAGCAGGGCGCCTTCTGTCTTAAAAAGGGGTGGACAATCTGCTCATCTTTAGCCATAACAGATTGCCATGGTGCCGGAATAGTAGGGTGCGCACTGCGCCCCGATGGCTGCCTGGTCTAGGATTGTTTTTTTTGGCACAGCTCAATTTAGAAGGGACGCGTAAGGCCAGTGCCCCTTGCTGGCCTTGGCGGTGCGCAGTGCGCACCCTACAAAAAAACTGGGTAATTTTTTTGTAGGAGCGCAGGTGTTTGCCAAAAATAAGTTGGTAATCAAAAAAAATACAGGAAGTTTTTTCTCCTATGGTCGAATACGATCAACAGATAACCAAGGCCTTGGCTGGCAACAGCCAGACCTTTGCTGCCTGTCCCCGGAACCGTTGGCGCCGGGTCCTGCGCATTGTTGGCGTCAACCTCCTGGCCATGGTCATAATCATGGTCATCTGGCAGCTTGTGGCCCTGTGGATCGGTCATTCCCGGGGGGTCACCTTTCCATCCCCCTTGCAGACCTGGACGCGGCTCTTGACGTTCTTTGTCGGCGGTGAAGGCCTCTATGGTCAATCCATCTATCAACATCTCCTGGCCTCCCTGGGCCGTTGGGCCACGGGCTACCTGGTGGCGGTCTTTGTCGGCATTATGATCGGTCTGCTGCTGGGGGGCTCGGCCAGCCTTAACGAGATATGCATGCCAGTTTTCCATGTGCTGCAGTTGATTCCTGGCCTGGCCTGGCCTGGATCCCCATTGCCCTGTTGCTCTTTGGCCTGGGAGACGCCTCCACCATATTCATGATCTTTATCATGGGACTGACGCCGATCATCATTAATACCGCTGGCGGCATCCGCAGCATACCGCCCATCTATATCAAAAGCGCCCGGATGATGGGGGCCACGAGATTCCTCATCTTTTTCAGGGTAATGCTGCCGGCAGCCACCCTGGCCATCGTCACTGGCCTGCGTATCGGCCTGGCCAACTCCTGGCGGGTGTTGATTGCCGCTGAAATGATCGTGGGGGCCGGGGTGGGACTGGGCTATGCAATCATCCAATCGAGATGGTCCCTGGACTTTGAGGCCGCCTTTGTCTGTGTTGTGATCATCTGTGTCATCGGCCTGGTGGTGGAAAAACTGGGTTTTGAGGTGGTGGAAAAACGGATTATGGCCCAAATGGGGCTGGGGCAGGATTGATATGGTGCTGGAATGCCGCAATGTCAGCAAGGTCTATGTCAACCGTAAGCTGGGCCATGGTGTGGTGGCCCTCAATGACATTAACCTGACCATTGCCAAAAATGAGTTTGTCTGCATTATCGGCCCCAGTGGTTGCGGCAAGTCCTCCCTCTTGCACATGATTGCCGGTTTTGAGCGGCCCACCAGGGGAAGCATTCGTCTTCATAATGAGGAGATCAGCGGTCCCTCCCCTGAGCGTGGCGTGGTGTTTCAGGAGTCAAGCCTGTTGCCCTGGAAGTCGGTACGGGAAAATATCGAATTCGGTCTGGCCATACAGGGGTGTCCCAGGTCAGAGCGGCAAGATATTGCCGGCCGCTACCTGAATATTGTCGGACTGCAGGGCTTTGACCATGCCCGGCCCCATGAACTGTCCGGCGGCATGAAGCAGAAGGTGGCCATTGCCAGAACCCTGGCCCTGGATCCGGCCATCCTCCTCATGGATGAGCCCTTTGGGGCCCTGGATGAACAGACCAGAAAACGACTGGATTTTGAGCTGCTGGAGCTGTGGCAGCAGCGCCAGAAAACCATTCTCTTTGTGACCCACTCCATTGAAGAGGCAATACTGTTGGCTGACCGGATCATCCTCCTCACGGTCAGGCCGGGCCGGATACAGCTGGATCTGGAGCTATCTTTGCCCCGGCCCCGTAATCTCTTTAGCAAAGAGGTGGTGGAAATTCGTCAGCAGCTCCTTGCAGAACTCATGCTGTGCTGCCCGCCCGGGCAACCGGTCTGAGGTAAGGGCTTCAGGCATGGTGGTTATACATCCTGGGGTGCAGTTTATTGATCGCTATCACTCTGAGTAAAGAAAGGACACCTATGAATGTAAAGACAGAAAACAAGCGGGGATCCCGGCGGGCCAGGCTGCTTGTCCTGCTGGCTGTGGTGATGATCGCCTTTGGCGGCGTGTCATGTTCCCCGGCCGGCAAGGGCGATGAAGGGCTGACCATCACCCTTGCCTATCAGGATCGGGTGGCAGATGCCGCCTCGATAATCGCTGTTAACAAGGGGTTCTTTGCTGCTGAAGGCCTGGATGTCCGGCCCATGATTTTCTCCAGCGGCCCGGCCTGCACCGAGGCCCTCATCTACGGCAACGCTGATTTTGGCACCATGGGCGACACCACTGCCATTATAGCCACCAGTCAGGGCAGGGGGCTTACCATTATTGCCTCCCACGGCGGCGGCGAACACCGGCACCGGCTGGTGGTGGCCAAGGAGGGCCGGTTCAAGACGATCCATGACCTGGAGGGCAAGAGAATCGGGGTCAAGAAGGGCAGCTCCAGCCATGGCGGCCTGTTGCTGCTGGCCCGGCAACAGGGGCTGGATTTCAGTGATGAGATCATTGATCTGGCCCCCCGGGATCAGCTTCTGGCCCTGGCCACCGGCGAGCTTGATGCCATGGTGGCCAGTGAGCCCACCCCATCCAAGGCCGAGGCCGACGGCTTTGGCCGTCAGCTCACCACCCTGGGCGGCCTGGGTAACACCTACCCTATCTTTCTCCTGGTCAATGGTAAGTTTGCCGCTGCCCATCCGGATTTGGTTGCCAAGATGATTAAGGGCCTAAGCAGGGCAACGGCCTTTATTGCCGATCATCCGGAGGAGGCCGCAGCCATTCAGGCAGCCCAAAGCGGACTGGCCCCGGGGGTGATAGGCAGGGCCATGGCCTATCATCATTATGGATTAAGCCTGGATGACTCGGTGCAGGACAGCCTGGCGGTCACCGCTCGGTTTCTTAAGGATACCGGTCGGATAAACCGTCTGCCTGCCTGGGATGAGGTCATTGACCGCCGCTATCTGCCTTAGCTATTCCTTCTTGTCCTGGCCATTGCTCAATGGGCCATTGTTGACTCCCCCTGATTGAGGCAAAAAAAAGGTTCATCATCGAAGTCCGGGAAGACTATCTATTAAAACACAGAGGCACAAAGGCACAGAGGCTTTCTTTTTGCAATCCCTCTGTGTCTCTGTGCCCCTGTGTTTGGCAAGATGGTTAGCCGCGACTTTGAAGGCTGATGTCCTCCCCCTCCCAGGCCTTTCTTCCGTAGTTTCCGTGGCAAAAACAAGGTCATTCCCATAAATTGACGCAGAGCAAAAAAAAAGGCCGATGCCTGGGAGGGGCATCGGCCTTTTCCACCCTCTTTTTAGGGAAGGTGAGAAGAGAAAAAAAATGAAGAAAGGAGTGATTGCATCTTCATGCAGTCTTGTAGGGGAGACTCGCCACCCAGTAAAGGGTTCCAATTTTTTTCTTTTTTTCTCAAAACCCAACCTGCCAGCTTGGGCTATCCTGTTGAAATTAGGCCAATCGGTGTTGGTGGGGTGGGGGCCAAAGTTTTTTAGGGTCCCGTGAAAGGTAAAAAAAGGTTCATCATCGAAGTCCGGGAAGACGCTTTGTTAAACACAAAGGCACAGAGACACAGAGGCTTTCTTTTTGCCATCCCTCTGTGTCTCTGTGCCTTTGTGTTTGGCAAGATGGTTAGCCGCGACTTTGAAGGCTGACAGCCTCCCCCTCCCAGGCATTTCTGCCGTGGTCTCCGTGGCAAAAACAAAGTCATTCCCACAGATTGACGAAGAGCCCAAAAAAAGGGGGGAGGCAAGACGCCTCCCCCCTCTTCATGTTTAGCCTGTGGTTGTGGCCTTAGCGCACCGCATTGGGTCCACTATTACAACAAGTTGACGACTGGGCCACCTGCTGGACAGAAACTCCTCTGTTGACAATAACGATCTTTTTCATAGCTACCCCCATAAAGAGATTGAAGAAGATGTTGCCCGCTGGGCAACAATATTTAACAACTCCGAGATGTTACCATGGTTAGCTGAAAAAATCAAAAATGGAATTTCATCCCAGCCTCCAGCCAGCGCGGGCTGTTTTTAAAAAAATCATCCGCAAACTGGCTGTCATTGGTCAGGTTATGGCCCACCAGGAAGAGGTCGGCCCGGCGCCTATCGTCCTGCCAGATGGTCCTGGTGGCGCTCAGTCCCCAGATAAGGGAGTTGTCCTCCGGGTTCCAGGCCTCCTTGGCATCAAGGGTGCCATAGTTGGCGTAATGACCGCTGAGCACCAGGGTGATAATGTCCGGGTTGTCATAGGTGAGGATGATATTGGCCTCCTGCTGGATGCCATGCTCATTATCCATATTAGAGATGTGGCTATAGGTGTAGTTGACGGCCAGGGTGAGATCGTGCCAGGGCAGGGTCTCCACCTCCACCTCAAGGCCGGCCCGTTCCTCCTCACCGATATTTTCATATTGTGGGGTAGTGGGTCGGTCTGGGAAGACATCCTTGGCATCATGGTAGAAGAGGGTGGTCTTGAGGCGGCAGAACCTGATTGCCGTGGTCTCGATGCCGGCCTGGTAGGACCAGACCAGCTCCGGATCAAGGTCCTCGTTGGCATACCAGTCACCGTCTTCCTCGTCCGTGTAGGTCACCGGCGGTTTGCGGAAGCCGCGGGAGATGCTGGCCCGCAGCAGGGTGTCAGGGGTAAGGAGATAGGTGGCGCCCAGGCTGGGACTCAAGACATCCTTGACCTCGTTTGAGGTGTCCAGACGGAGGCCGGGGATGACGGTGAGCCTGCCCAAACGGATGGTGTCGTTGATGTAATAGGCCAGCAGGTCCTCACTGAGGTGATTCGGGGCCGTGGCAGCTAGCTCATCATGGAGCTTTATCTCGTTACGGAGATAATCCACCCCCATGACAATCTCCTGATTGGCCAGGGACCAGTTGAGGCGGCCACTCAGCCCCTCGGAGTCCTGCCTGTCCGTATCATCCCACCAGACGCTGCCATCGGAGAGGCCAAAGCCCCTCCGGTTGAAATCATTATCGTAGCGATAGCCGTTGACATGGAAGTTGAGGTTACTGGTCAGTTGGGCATCAAAGCTGGCGGTGAGGAAGAGGTTACGATCATCGGTATACTCCTCAAAGCCCAAGACGGGGAAATAACCGGCCTTATAATCCGGGGCCGAGTAGCCAGCCGTGACCAGCAGCTCCATGGCGGCCGGCAGCTCCAGATCCACCTTGGCGTAAAAGGATGTATTGTCAAAGTCCTTGTCATCCTTGAGGCCGTCCGATTTCTGGGTGGCAGCGGAGAGATAATAACCAAACTTAGAGAAACGGCCGGCCAGCTCCCCACTATAATCCTGACTGGCAAACTCGCCGTGGGAGACGTGGATCGAGCCGGTGGGTTGCAAGGAGTCACCGGTGTCCTTGGTGATGATGTTGATCACCCCGCCCAGGGCCGAGCCCCAGGTGGAGGAGGCAGCGCCCTTGATCACCTCGATACGCTTGACAATACGGATGGGCACAATATTGGCATAACTCAGGTCCTGGGTGGCCTTGGAGATCTTCACCCCGTCCAGAAAGACCGCCACCTGCTGATAGGAGGAGCCATGGATGGTGAGAAAGGCGTTGCCGTTAAAGTCCTGACCCGCATAGCCCACATAGACCCCGGCCAGCCGATTGAGGACGTCATCGATATTATGGGCGTTCATCCGCTCGATCTGGGCAGCGGTGATGATGGTGACGTTCTCGGCCACCTGGGTGATGGGTTTGGCGACCCTGGTGGCTGACTCCACCATGACCACCTCATCAAAGTAGAGGTTAAGGAACTCATCGTCATTATCCTGGCCAGTCGCCTCACCAGCCAGACACGCATTGGAGGCCAGGGCCATGCTGAGCCACACCCCTCCACAGATTAAACGTTTTTTCATCTCTCCCCCCTCAAATATCTAGAACACTGGCGCCCCGGTTCCTTGACAATCTCGACCGGGCCGATATCAGCAGTAACTTTATCACAATGGCCAAATCAGACTTATAAAAAACTACGATGTTTTATTCAACTGATTTCCCATAACATGTTGAAAATCCGACCAGAAACAACCCATCAACCTGTCAGGCGCCACCCCCTGCGCCTGACAACATATTGCAATAATCTCGCAAAAATGTTTAGGGTTATTTTGTTTTTCTATTTCAATGGATAGCGATATTTCGAGTCATAATGCCCCGGAAAGCAGCAGCCATGACATACTGCCACTTGTCGGTGATAATTTCTCCTATTCCCATAATTTCCATGGCAGGTTGAAGGCAGCTTAATCATTTTTACTGTTCCCTGAACACCCTTGTCCCTGCAGAGGAAACCTTTGCCCTTGATGCCCAGAAAATTCTGCCTTATCATCATCCTCCTTCTCCAGACGGCCTCCTCTGCCCAAGCATATGAGATCGCTGCGGTGATATCGAGCAGGGCCAAACCATACACCTTGGCCCTGCAGGCCTTCCAGCAGCATTTCAACAAACTCTGTCCCAGCCGCGGCCTCAAATCCATCCAGCCGGATACAATTACGGTCTTCAGGCTGGACAAAAAAGTAAACTCCACCCAGATCAGCCAAAAAATTCGGGCCGCAAAACCGGACCTTATCATTGCCTTTGGCAGCAAGGCCCTTTCCCTTGCTGCCAAAGGCGCCAGGAACACTCCAATTATCTACCTCCTGGTGCCGTCACCGGAGAATTTCTTAACCGGCAATGGCCAGGCCACCGGTGTCCTTCTGCAACCAGAGCCAGGGGTTGAGTTCCAGGCCCTCACCCCATTATTTCCTGCCGTTAACCGCATCGGCGTGGTTTACGACCCGGACAAGTCCACTGATCTTATCTCGGCCACCATGGCGATGAACAGGGACCTCTCCTTTGTTCTCAGGCCTGTGGGTCAGGCCCGGGAGGTGGCCGGTGCCCTGCACGGACTGGCGGAAAAGGTTGACCTGGTCTGGATGCTTCCCGACACCACAAGCCTGACCCCCCAGTCAGAGAAGAGCTATTATCTCTTTTCCCTGCAGCATAAGATCCCCCTGCTCGCCTTTTCGGAAAAATATCTCAAAAGGGGGGCGACTTTCAGCGTCAGCCTTGATCTTGCAGAGATGGGAAAAAAAGCTGCCGAACTTGCCAAACGGATAAAAAACGGTGAAAGACCGTCAACCATCAGCCCGATCCGCATTGACCAGGTACGGCTCAAGACAAACCAGCTGATCGTCAACAAGCTTGGCCTCAAGGTAAAGGGGGCCGGCCAATGATTTTTCCCCGTCGATTCATAAAACAGATCAGAGCCAGCTACTCGGCCAAGCTCATTTTCATCTTCATCGTTGCCCTCTTTACCATGGCCGCGGTCCTTAACTTCACCTTTCTCAACCTGCAGAAAACGGCGTATCGGGATTATATGGCAAAGAGCGGTCTGGCAATCACCCGCCTCCTGGCCACCTCCATCCAGGTAGAGGTCTTTGCCGAAAACATTGCCGCCCTCAAGGCCGCCCTTGCGGCCCTCAAGGACCAGGATAATATCCTCAGGGTGGTGGTGATGACTGACAGGGGTACTATTCTTGCCTCCCACTCCTTCAATGATGGTACACAGCCTGGCCCCTCGCCCAGCCATGAAACCCTCTATGCCGATATCCGCCGGGCAGCGCCATTTTTCAGGGAATTTCCCCACAGCTTTACCTTCTGGACACCGGTCCTTGCCATGCCCGCCCATGGCAGTGACGACGCCCTCTATTTTGAGGATGATACCCAGGCAGCTCCCCCACCACCTGTGATTCTGGGTTATGTGACCCTGGACATATCAAAAGAACAGTATGAAAAGAATATGCGCCAGATCTTCCTCAGGACCGGCCTTATCATCCTCATCATCCTCATCATTCTGGTAAGTGGCGTGTCACTCATCTTTCGCAGGCTGACCCAGCCCCTGCAGGACCTCATTGCCAAAATCAAACAGGAACGGGATATCGGTGATAACCGTGACGATATCGGCCTCCTTGACACCACGGTCACCAGACTTGTTGAGGATTTAGACCATGCCTTCCAGACCATCAATGAGCTGACAGACGGCCTGGAGGAGCAGGTGGATGATCGCACCCGGCAGCTGGCCACGGCAAACATGGAGCTCACCAAACGCCAGGAGTACCTCGAGGCGTCAAACAACAAACTGGCCAGGGCCATGCAGGGCCTACAGGAGGCCGAAGGGCAACTCATTCAGTCGGAGAAAATGGCGGCAATCGGCCAGTTGGTGGCCGGGGTGGCCCATGAGATCAATAATAATATTAACTTCATTTCCGGCGCCCTCCCCTCCCTGGAGCGGACCATAACTGACATCCGCCGACTGACGGAAAAATGTACTGCTGCCTGTGCCGATCCAACTGACACGAAATTAAGGGAGGCCAGGGCAGTGCAGAGGGAGCTTGCCGAGGATGGAACCTTTGACTCCCTGGAAATCCTCATGGACAATATCCACGAGGGGGTTCGCCGGACAACAGGGATCATTACTGATCTCCAGACATTTTCCAGGGCCGAGGAACATGGTCACAAGGCCATTGATATCCATGAAGCCATTGACTCCACCATCACCTTTCTCGACAAAGACCACCTCCACCCCATTGAGATCATCAAGGATTATGGGGAAATGCCCCTGGTTTTCTGCCGTCCGGATCGCCTTAATCAGGTTTTTCTGAATATAATGAATAATGCCCTGCATGCCATGGGCCCGCAGGGGGGCACCCTCACCGTCTCCACCTGTGTGGCAGATGGCCGGGCCCATATTTGTTTCCGCGATACCGGCTCAGGAATCAGCAAGGAGATTCTGCCCAAGATCTTTGACCCCTTCTTCACCTGTAAAGATATTGGTGAGGGCTCGGGTATCGGTCTTGCCATCAGCTATAAAATAATAGAGCAGCATGCGGGCCGTATCGAGGTGACAA
>JAUVQZ010000081.1 GCA_030597865.1 Pseudomonadota bacterium
CCGCCTGGTTTCCCCGCTGTGTTGCTGAAGGTGGACAGGTCTATGTCCGGGGTGAGTATGCCCCTGACAGCACGGATCTCTTTGAGGCTGAAGACATCTTCTCCTGCCGCAAGCGTGGTGGTAAGGACCCCACCGGGGTTCGCTCCCGGTTTCAGCACCACCGTCGGCAAATGATGCGCAAAATGAATGGGGCGCTGGATGAATAAGGGCAGGCCAGCCAGTAAGAAATGGTCCTGGAAGATTAATCTTCTGGCCTTTGGCCTGGTAACCGTCGCTGTTTTACTCTATTCATTTGGGCAGGTTTATTATCTGCGCCAGACCCTCAAAGATCATCTGCGCGATAGCCGGGAAATGGTGCTGGCCAATGTAAATCGCCAGACAGAGCTCGGTTCCCTGGCCGAAGACGCCCTCAACGATACCATTCATCTCTTCTTGGGCAATACGGCCCGCTTTCTAAATTTTCTGCACGATATTGAACCCTTTCAGGATCAGGAGCTTGCCAGTTTTGCCGATGAAAATGGTCTGGCCGGGGTGGCGATTGTCGGGGTCGGGCAGGGGCGGGTCAGTGAACCAGGTGGCTGGTTGCCAAGGGACAATGCCTGCATCGCCGGTGGCGATATGCTGAGCAAGGAATCAGGACTCTTTCTCTTTTCCTGGCCCAGGCCCCAGGGGGGCTGTGTGCTTATTGGTTATCCGGACAGGCGACTGCAGAAGGTGCAGGAGCAGTTCTCCCTCTCGTCAATCCTCGCCTTCCTTTCTTCGGCGCCGGAAATCGTCCTGCTTGAGGTTGCCCATCCGGGCCGGGATTATACCATTCTAGGGCCTGATGTGGCGCTACAGACCATCGATATTCAAGGCCAGGAGGTGGTCATTGGTTTTGATACCCGGCGTTACCAGGAACGGGTCAGGAGGATATGGCAGAATTTCATGCTCTACGCCTCTTTTTTTGCCGGTTTTGGCCTGCTCCTTACCTTTATCCTCTATCGCCTTCAGCAGCAGCATATAGCGGAAATAACCAGCTATGAAAGGGAACTTGCCAGGGAGCAGGAGGATGCCTCCCTGGGAAGGGCCGCTGCCACCATTGCCCATGAGGTGCGCAACCCCTTGAATGCCATTGGTCTTGGTCTGCAGAGAATCGATCTGGAGGCAGGGCTTGATGGCGAGCATAGGGCATTGTTGGCGGCCATGGGTACGGCCATGACCAGAACCAATACCATCATTGAAGGGTTGCTCCGTTACTCCCGGCCCATTGCGCCTTGCTACGTATCTGTGGAGATTGATAAACTGCTGGCCCAGCAGCTTCTCCTCCGGCAGCCCCAGTGCGCAAGGGATAATATCAGGGTTGATTTTTCACCCGGTTTCCATGGCCAGGTTGCGGCCGATGTTGACCTGTTGGCCCAGCTCTTTGATAATATTATCAAGAATGGTATTGAGGCCCAACCGGCAGGTGGTTGGCTGACCGTTGTCAGCAGCCGCCAGGACGGAGGGGTGCTGGTCAGCTTTGATAATGAGGGTTTCGGCAAATCAGAGGATATTGGCCGATTGGTGGAACCCTATTTCACCGGGAAAACCAGGGGCAGCGGCCTGGGGCTCGCCGTCTGCGCCAAGATCGTTGAATCCCACCATGGCACCCTCAGCTTTCAAGAGATGAGGGAGGGGGTGCTCCAGGTCAGGGTGTGGCTGCCGGTCAATGGCGAAGGGGGGCAGGTGAGGTGAGAATCACTGGCTGAACGCCCGGCAGTATCGCTTGAGACAGGTGTATACCCGGTCCCTGACAAGCGGTTTGCGGATCACCTCCAGGACGCAGTCCTTATGGACGATACTGAGGAGTTCCTCCATGGACTGCACCGCTGTCTGGACCACGATATTGGCATCGCCACCAATATTATGGGCGCCCCTGTTTTTCTCGACAATGGAGAGGAAATGGTTGCCGTTAACATCTGGCATCATGATATCAAGAAAGACAAGGTCAAATTCTCCGGTGAGATAGTGAAAAATTGCCTCGCTGGCTGATTCAATCGAGGTGATCTGGATATCCCTGTTGAATGTCTTGATAAACTCTTCCAGCAGAACACGGTTCACCACCTCATCGTCCACCACCAGGATTTTCGTGTCAGGCGGGGTGCGGTCAGGGCCAAGATTTCGGAGGGTTTTGGTGCAAAAAGGGGCCAGGGTGGCGGTGAGATTATGGGTGGTGCGGGCATCAAGGTCGTGTATGCCTGTCTGACGCAGGTTGTCGAGAAGTTCAAGGGAGGCAGCAATGAGGGCGGGGTCTGTCTCCTGGTTTTGTTTGCATGATGCGTCCAGGCTGTCAGCGCTCAGGGCGGTCAGTCTTGTGATATTGTCGAGGCTGAAAAGATTTGCCACACCCTGGATGGTTCGTAGGGCCTTGGCACAGTTACAGACAGCTCCTTGTTCGGCCGGTTTCTTCTCCAAGGTAAGGAGGTGTTGTTCTGCGTCTTGGATAAGAGGTTCAGCGGCATCCTGAAAATTGTGGGATTGATGGGCCATGGGCTGTTCTCCGGAGACTACGAAGATTACACCTTGCAAAGGCAAATAAATGCTATGGTAATGGCTGGATTGTTTTCTACCTTTTTCAAGTATAGCTCAAAAAAATACCTAAACTCAAATTGAAAATGATGCCCGGCCTGTTTTGTAGAAATCAAGCGCCCTGCACGGCCACGTTCCATGGGCCTTCTTTAAAGAGTCAGAGATGAAAATTCTTATTGTTGATGATGAAGAGATGCAGCGCGACATGCTGCGCGGTTTTCTCGAAAAACAGGGCTACGAGGTTCTCAGCGCCCCATCCGGTGAGGAGGCCCTGGCCATTTTTGACAACGCCGCCATAGATCTTGCCCTCCTTGACCAGAAGATGGGCGGCATGAGTGGTGACGAGCTCCTCTCCCTGCTGAAGAAGAAGAATCCCCTTGTCCGCGCCATTATGATCACGGCCTATGCCAGTGTGGATACGGCGGTGAGGGTCATGCGTCTGGGCGCCGATGATTTCCTTGAAAAACCAGTGGATCTGCGCCACCTTCTTGACAAGATCGAGGTCATTGCTTCACAGCTGGCCGTGGATAAGGATGCCGGGGAGATTGTCGGCGTCCTGGAGGAGCAGGAGTTGCCCCTCCAGGTTATTGGCGAGAGTCCGGCCATGAAGGAGCTTCTCTCCCTGGTGCGACGCATGGCCCGGACCCCGTGGACGGTTCTCGTCCACGGCGAGACCGGTACTGGCAAGGAGCTGGTCGGCAGACTACTCCATCTGTTAAGTCCCCGCCAGGCCGCACCCTTTGTTGAGCTTAACTGCGCGGCAGTGCCGGAAAATCTCTTTGAGTCGGAACTCTTTGGCCATGAAAAAGGGGCCTTCACCGGGGCTGACAGCAGGCGCAAGGGGCGTTTTGAGTTGGCCCAGCACGGCACCCTCTTTCTGGACGAGGTGGGGGAGTTGCCCCTGAACCTGCAGGCCAAGCTGCTGCGCGCCCTCCAGGAAAACAGAATCAGCCGGGTGGGCAGCGAGCAGGATATCGAGGTGGATGTCCGGGTGGTTGCCGCCACCAACCGTGACCTCAAGGCCATGGTGGCAAAGGGTGAGTTCCGGGAGGACCTCTTCTATCGTCTTAACGTCCTTGATCTGGAGATTCCTCCCCTGCGCCGGCGCCGGGGGGATATCCCGGCCCTGGTGGATTTTTTCCTCAAGAAATACAGCCTGGAGAAGGTGACCATGGGCCATGGTGCCCTTGATGCCCTGGTTAAGTATCCCTTTCCCGGCAATATCAGGGAGCTTGAGCATCTTATCCAGCGCCTGGTTGCCCTGGCCCGCTCCACCAAGATTATGGCGGCTGACCTGCCCCATGAGATCCGTGTCAATCAGGCCGGGGGCGATGGAGATCTCGGCTCGCGTCTGGGCGAGGTTGAGCGAGGGATGATTGTCGAGGCCCTCAATCAGCACGACTGGGTGCAGACCAGGGCGGCAGATGCCCTGGGCATCAGTGAGCGGGTATTGCGCTATAAAATGGGTAAGCACAATATTAAAAAGGGGTAGGCGGGGATGGTAGGGCAAACGCAGAATAATGACAGGCCCGGCATGGCGGCCGCCGGCCGCAAGACCACTGCCATGTTCCTTGGTAACGTGCCCAATATTATCGCCATTGTCTTTCTCTCCGGCCTGGTGGTGCAGTTCCTGCCGGTTGGCAGGCTCACGGCATTCCTGGGCGGAGGTCTCTTGGCCGATGGCCTTGTGGGTGCGGCCATTGGTTCAGTCTCCACCGGCAACCCCCTGGTGAGCTATATTCTGGCCGGAGAATTTCTGGAGCAGGGTATGGGCCTGGTGGCCATCACTGCCTTGCTGGTCTGCTGGGTGACGGTGGGCAGTGTCCAGCTCCCGGCTGAAATACAGAGCTTTGGCCCCTGTTTTGCCCTGGTCCGTAATGGCCTGGCCTTTGTCTCTGCCCTTGCCATTGCCTTCTTGGTCCTGCTGACCTTGCAGGGCATGGGGGTCAGTATGCCATGAACAGGGCTACTGTAAGAGGAACAAAGGGGGAAAAGAAACAAAAAACCGTGGCAAAGTTTTTGTTTCTTGGGGCAGTTGCCGCCCTCTACGCCATCTTTTTCCTGGTTGACCCGGAAGGGACAACCAGTGCCTTTTTCTTTGCTCTCACCGTGCTGACTAAGCTGTGGCCGGTTCTGATCTTTGTTTTTTTCCTGATGTTTGTGGTCAATCTCCTGGTGAAACCGAGCTGGGTCCGGCGCCATGTTGGCCATGATTCAGGGGCCAAGGGGGTCTGGGTGGCCCTGGTGGGCGGCATTATCTCCATGGGGCCGATCTATATCTGGTATACTATGCTCAGGGATTTTCAGAAAAAGGGGATGCGGCCGGCGCTGATTGCCGTCTTTCTGTACAGTCGCGGGGTCAAGATTCCCCTGCTGCCCCTGATGGCCTTTTATTTTGGCATCACCTATACCGTGGTCCTGACCATGTATATGCTGGTCTTTGCCGTGCTGAGTGGTCTCTGTACCGAATGGCTGGTGCATGGCCGTAAAGCCGCTTGAGGCCGCTGTTTGCCTGACAATAGGGCAAGGGGTGTGATATGGTTTCTCCGCGACAGACATCTTCCCGGATACTCTTCCCTCTCCTGCTGGCACTGGTTATCGGTGTCTTGGCCGGATTCGGTGCCCTGTTTTTCCGTTGGCTCATTGGTCTGGAAACAGCGCTTTTTTGGCCTGGGGCTGGTGATTTCCTCACCTCATATCAACAGGCCCCCTGGTACTGGCGTTTTTCCATGCCAGTGCTGGCAGGTCTTCTCCTGGGGCCCCTTCTTTCCTCTGTTGCCCCGGAAATTAAAGGTCCAGGTGTGCCGGAGGTCATGGCGTCCCTGGCCCTGCGCGATGGCATCATCAGACACCGGGTCACCCTGACCAAGAGCTTGGCAACCGCCACCTTTATTGCGGCCGGCTGCTCAGTGGGCAGGGAGGGGCCCATTGTTCAGATCGGCGCCTCCATTGGCTCCTCCCTTACCCAGCTTTTCCGCCTGGGGCCTGATCATCGTAAACTGGCCGTGGCCTGCGGTGCTGCCGCCGGTATATCCGCCACCTTCCATGCCCCCATGGCCGCCACCCTCTTTGTGGTGGAGATCCTTCTCTTTGATCTTGAGGTCGCCTATCTCTCCAATATTGTCATAGCAGCGGTGACCGGCACCGTGGTTGCCATTTTTTTTGGCTCCGGTGGGGCGGTCTTTCATGTCCCCTCCTTTGTCCTTGGCCATCCAGGTGAGCTTCTGCTCTATGTTGCCCTGGGTCTGGTCGCCGGACTCTTTAGCCTCCTCTTTATGGCCTCGGTTTTTAGCCTGACCAGGACCTTGGAGCGCTTCAAGGTTCCAGGTTGGTTTTCTCCCACCCTGGGCGGCGTGGTGGTCGGCATGGTTGGCTTGTCCTTTCCTGAGGCGCTCAGTGTCGGTTATGGGACGATTAACCAGGCCCTGGACGGCAATATTATCCTTACCACCGCTGCCTTATTGCTTGGTGCCAAGCTCATTGCCACCAGTGCCTGTATTGGTTCCGGTATGAGTGGCGGCATCTTTGCGCCTTCTTTGTTTATGGGGGCCATGCTCGGGGTTATCTTTGGCAATATCAGCCAGCTTCTCTGGCCCCCCAGGCCCATCTTGTCCCCCTCCATTACGCTCTGGTGGGGATGGGGGCGGTTGTGGCCGGCACCACCCTGGCCCCCATCACCGCCATCTTAACCATCTTTGAGCTCACCTATAATTATGAGGTGGTCCTGCCCCTGATGGTGGCCTGTATCCCCAGTATTATCGTGGTCAGGGTTTTGCATGGCTACTCCATCTATGAGACAAAATTGCTCATGTCCGGTATTCGTATTGTCCGGGGCCACGATGCCAATCGCCTGCGGGAGATGAAGGTGGGCGATTATGTCTGGCGGGAATTTACACCGATGAGGCAGGACGCCCCTTTTGGTCAGGTGGTGGCGGAGGTGTTAAGCAGCCCCTTTCCCCATTTTGTCGTGGAGGATGATCAAGGGTTGCTGGTGGGGGTGCTCACCCTGCGCGATGTCCGCGCCCCCCTGGCTGATCCGGCCTATAATGGCGACGAGGTCCGGGCCGGGGATCTCATGAGCAGGAATATTACCACGGTTCGCGACGACCAGAATCTTGAGGAGGCCTTTCACCTCTTCTCCCGCCATAATTTTTCCTTTTTGCCCGTGGTCTCCAGGTCAAATCTGCGAAAGGTTGTGGGCTGCCTGAAGAAGGATGATCTTCTCACCGCCTATGATCAGCATGTTCTCCATGATCAGGTGCGGCCGGTATCATCACTGGTCTGTCAGTTGCCTGGAGGGCG
The DNA here is from genome assembly GCA_030597865.1 of Pseudomonadota bacterium. Classification (GTDB taxonomy): domain Bacteria; phylum Desulfobacterota; class Desulfobulbia; order Desulfobulbales; family SURF-16; genus BM506. The sequence goes on from JAUVQZ010000081.1 coordinate 6,853, forward strand.
GAAGGGGTGAGGGTGACCTGATTGACGGACAGGGAAAGGATCAGTCCTGTTGCCTATGCGGCCTGCTAGTCGTCATCGCTTTGCTGGCCGGTGGGATCCTTTAAGAAGTTGATCATGAACTGACAGCCAAAGACCATGGCTGCCACAAAGAGAAAGACCAGCAGCCAGTCGAGCAGGCCACTGGTATGTCGAAGTATGAAATCCACCATCTATAAGATCCTTGGCTCGGCCCTGGTGCCGATATCAGCGGATGGCCTTGTCCACCGTGATTGCATATTTTTTGAGCTGCTTCCAGAGGGTAACCCTGCTTATGCCAAGGATGCGGGCCGCCTCGGACTTGTTGCCGCCCGTCTCTTTCAAGGTGTTGAGCAGGAGCTGGCGCCGGTCTACGCTTGGCTTTTTTCCGGAATGGGCGAAACTGGCCGGTTTGGTGTCCGTATTGGTGAAGTGGTGGGGGAGGTGGTCCGGGGTGATGATGCCGCCCGGACAGATAACAAAGGCATATTCAATAACATTGATGAGCTCGCGGATATTGCCGGGCCAGGGATAGCTCAGCATGAGCTTCAGGGCCACCTTGTTGATGGCCGTAATGTCCTTGCCTGTTTTCAGGCGAGCCCGTTGGAGAAAGGTCTCAATGAGTATGGGTACATCATCGTGGCGTTCCCGCAGGGGGGGCAAGACAATGGGAATGACCCCGATGCGGTAATAGAGGTCGTCACGGAATTTTTCCTCAGCCATGAGCTTGCTGAGATCCTTGTTGGTGGCGGCAATGATCCGGACATCAATGGGGATGGGCTGGTGGTCGCCAACCCTCTCAATCTCCTGCTCCTGGAGAACACGGAGCAGCTTGGTCTGGGTGGAGAGGGGCAGGTCGCCGATCTCATCAAGGAAAATGACGCCGTGGTTGGCCGCCTCAAACCGGCCCATCCTGGTGCGGTCCGCACCGGTAAAGGCCCCTTTGATATGACCGAAAAGTTCACTCTCCAGCAGGTTCTCGTTCAGGGCTGCGCAGTTAATCTTGATGAGGGCGGCATCCTTTCTTTTGCTTAGGGCGTGAATGGCGCTTGCCACCAGCTCTTTGCCGGTGCCGCTCTCGCCATATATCACCACCGGTGCATCGGACTGGGCCGCACTCTCAATGAGCTCAAAGACCTGGGTCATGGCCTGGCTTTTGCCGATAATGCCGTGGAAGCCATCATCCTTGAACATATGTTTGCGCAGGTCAGTGATCACCTGTTTCTGGGCGATAATGGCGGTCAGGTCAGTGAGGTTCTCAACCCCTGCCACCACCTTGCCGCTGGGGTCGGTAAGGACGGTGGCGTTTTTCAGGACGTTAACCCGGGAGCCGTCCTTGCGTTTGAAGGTGCATTTAAGGTTGCGGACGTCCCCTTTTGTGAACAGGGTGCAATGTTTGTTGCCATGATTTTGGCGATGGTCGAAGCAGCTGTTGCATTCCAGAAAATCGCAGCGCTGGCCAACCAGTTCATCCCTCTCATAGAGGAGGAGGCTTTCCAGGGCCGCGTTGACAAAGAGAATTTTGCCCTGGGGGTCAACGAGCATCAAGCCCTCCGTCATTGTGTCAATGACATCTTTCCAGTTGTCGGAGAAATAATGTTTGAAAATGGCCTGCTGGGGCATGGGGTCCTCGGGTGCGCTGATGTTAATTTTTGATACGTTCTGTAAGCTAAAACAAATGTTAACAAATTGCTAATGTTACTTTGGCGGGTTAACACTTCGCATGGTTTTGTTAAGGTGGATTGTTAACCTTAACGGGTAGTTGCGTATGTAATGACGTAACAACAACGGCTTGTTGTCATGGCACGTTCCTTGCCCTTGGATAATGGTTTGCTGGTGTCGGCAGTGTCTTTCTGGTCTGTGAAGGGCCTGAAATGAGCCGACCATCTCTGTGCCATTCTGGTGCTGAAGATTGAATTGGAGAAATACCTGAGTCGTGCCAGCCGACCTGGGAGGAATGAGCTATTTGGGGAGAGAGAAGTATGAAGAAATGTATGATTTTATCCACGGCGGCCTTGGCACTCTTTGCCGGGGCAGCCATGGTGTCCGCCAATGACCATCATGAGATCATCGGGCCTTTTGCCACGCCCATGGATGTGACAAAGCAATGTCTTGAATGCCATGAGGATGCCTCCAGGCAGATGATGGCAACCAGTCATTGGACATGGGAGATTGACCAGGTCGTCAATGGCAAGAAGGTGAAGCGTGGTAAGAAAAATGCCATGAACAACTTCTGTATCACCGTTAATGCAAATTGGCCCCGTTGCACCAGCTGTCATGTGGGCTACGGCTGGAAGGATGCCGATTTTGATTTTAACGATGAGTCCCGGGTCGACTGTCTTATCTGTCACGACACCACCGGTACCTATGAAAAGCCGGGCGCCGGCGCTGGTATGCCTGCCGGTTACACCGGTAAGGCCAGCATGGACAAGAAGCCCGTCGACCTTGTCAAGATAGCCCAGAATGTCGGTAGACCAGAGCGTGATGATTGTCTGGCCTGCCATGCCAATGGCGGCGGCGGTAATAACGTCAAGCATGGTGATATCGACACCTCGTTAATCAATCCCACCAAGGCGGTGGATTTTCATATGGGTACTGACAGCCTCGATTTTACCTGCCAGGAGTGTCATACCACCACCGACCATCAGATCCCTGGTAACTCCCTTCTTGTTTCTCCGGACGGTAACACCCCGGTCACCTGTGTGGGCTGTCATGATGAGGCTCCCCATGGCGAGTCCATCCTTGATAACCACGCCAAGAGCGTTGCCTGCCAGACCTGCCATATCCCCACCTTTGCCAAGGTCCATGCCACCAAGATGACCTGGGACTGGTCTGAGGCTGGAAAGGGCAAGAAGGTCGAGAAGGATAGCCACGGCCATAAGATCTTCATTGCCAAGAAGGGACGTTTTACCTACGAGGATAACGTTACGCCTGTCTATCGCTGGTATAACGGTTCTGCCGGGGCCTATACCCTGGGTGGCAAAATGAACCCCAAGAAGGTCACCAAGCTCAACTACCCCTTGGGTGATATCAAGGATAAGAACGCCAAGATCATGCCGTTTAAACTCCACACCGGTAAGCAGATATATGACGCCAAGCATAGGTATTTTATCACCCCCAAGGTCTTTGGCTTCAAGGGTGATACAGAGGCGTACTGGCTGAACTTTGACTGGGTGAAGGCGGCTGAGGCTGGTATGAAGGCCACGGGACTCCCCTTCTCAGGCAAGTACGATATTGCCCCCACCGAGACCTACTGGCCCATCAACCATATGGTTAATGACAAGGAAGGCTCCCTGCAATGCCTTGACTGCCATGGCGACAAGGGCCGTATGGACTGGAAGGCCCTGGGCTATAAGGCTGATCCAATGATGAAAAAAGGGGCAGCCCGTTTCTAAGGGCTGCTGCTCTGCCTATTCCTGCCTCAGGCAGGGATGAGTATCCATGTAACAAAAAAGCCAGGGCATTTTGCCCTGGCTTTTTTGTTGGTATTTTGTATGGTGGATCTGGTTTTAAGGTAACGGGCCACAGGGCACCGCATCTGCGTTGTCATCGGCCAGTTCGCATAGTGGACTATCGGAGTCTGCGCTTCGCTTCGCTTACCTGCTCACAGACATCTTTCCGGCATCCGGAGTCTAGGCTTACCTGCGGTGTCCTGTGAGCCGTGACAGTTCTGGAGTTTGTTGAAGTTTCCAGTTTGTCTCATGATTGGTTAGGTTTTAAGAGGTCAATGCGGCGTTTTTTCAGCGCCTCTGATGAATAAAAAAGGACAAAGGGAATAAAATGGCTGAAACCATTGATGAGTTGACCATTGACTGGGAAGAGGACGGTATCCTGACCTGTAAGGAGCTTGACAAGGTTGTCCTTACCAAAGGTGCCTGGAGCACCATTCTTTATCGTTACCAGCAATGGGACAAGAAAAAAGAGGCGTACGGCGCCGATCTTTATCGCATCCAGCGTTATCAGAAGAGGGACGGTGAGTATCAGAAAAAGGCCAAGTTCAATATCTCCAGTCCTGATCAGGCCCGCAAGATTATTGCGGCGCTGGAGGGCTGGCTGGATTGATAAAGCAGAAATAAGAAGTGAGAATTTGAGAAGGAGGTACCATTCTTAATGGATAACCATCCCTTCTACTTATTTCTCAAATTCTTACTTCTCATATTCTCAAAGGTTTAGTCCCCTCACCTTTAATCCTTAATAAACCGCTTCACC
>JAUVQZ010000245.1 GCA_030597865.1 Pseudomonadota bacterium
ACACGGTAGTTAAGCTCTTCAGCGTCGATGGTACTGCATGGGTGACTGTGTGGGAGAGTAGATCGTCGCCGAATTTTTTCTATATAAAAAGGTCTTATCAGAGCAATCTGATAAGACCTTTTTTTTTTGTTACCTTGCAGCTGAGAATAATGGAAATTATTCGGTAATGTCGATGGTAATTTCGATGGCGGTTTCACACTGCCATCCCCACCCCCTTTGTTTTTCAATAAAGGCGGCGGCCTTTTCTTCACAATAGCCAACCTCTTGCTGGGCACTCCATAACACCTGGGACCCTGTGTCCTTGGTATAATGAACCTCACAGGGGGCCTCACCTTCACCTGGGTAGACGATTTCGATAATTCGCTGCGAAATACCTTGGCTACAGACGGTCTTTTGGTTCTCCATTGCCAGTGCTGTGCTGGCGGTCAATGCAAATAAAGATGCAAATAATATACTCTTCATGGCACTCCTTGTGGTGCGAAAGGGTGGTTATCCTTCGCGGGTTGAATTTTTACAGGGAATTGAAATTGAACGGCAAGAAAACATCATATACTTTTTTTATGGAATTCAATAGTCTTGAGGGCGGCTACTACTCTTTTGGCCTTCATAGATGATACTAGATTTCCTAACACCCCATACTCTGCCCTGGGCCTGTCGAATGCCTGTTCATGCTGGCTGGAGTTCGTTGGTGGGCACCTTATAAAATCATTGTTCCTCTCTTGACCAAGGAGGCATGGATTTTAAACTTAATGTCATTAAGTGGTTGAGATGTCGGGGATAATTATTGTATAACGTATCAATATTCTAATAAATTTTAAATCTTATTTCCTTTTTTCTACATAGGTGGCCACATGTCGTCCATGAGTCCTGAAGAATTATTGACAGCCTGGGAGGATGCCTATCTTGGCCAATGTCAAACAGCCCGGGTGGGCAGGTTTTTTAAAGGGACTATCCATAATCTTAATGGCGTAGTGCAGGCGTTTTCCATGCAGTCGGAGCTCTTTGCCATGATGTTTGCTAAGGCGGACAGGCTTCTTGTGGAGGCCTTGGAGGGCGTTGAAAATGAAGCTGGCAGGGCTAAGATTAGTCAGACCCTTGCACTGTTGCAAAAGAGGCAAAAAACCCTTGGCCAGGTTGAGGAAAAGATTATCCTGAGTCAGGAAATCCTTAAAAACACGGCTGATATCAGCCAGGTCTCTGCTGAGGGAAGTTCCCTTACTCTCCATACGTTAATCAATAATATTGTAACTTTTTTTCAATCCCATATGTTCTTTAAGCATAAGGTTCATAAACATATTGATGTTGAGGTTGAAACTCTCCTGGGTGAAAAGGCCTTTGCCTTAAGTGTGGTTTTTGCCAATCTTGTTGAGAACAGTATCCAGGCGCTGGAGCAGGGTCCGCAGGGGGAGCCACGTTTCTCACTTCGATGTTTTACAAGAAATGACTGGATTATTGTCGAGGTCGAGGATAATGGGGTGGGTGTCCCTGAACATCTCCGGCAGAGCCTTTTTCAGGAGTTTGTGTCATCGCCCCCCGGTCATCAAGGACTTGGGTTATATCAGGCCCAGAAAATGATGAGTGAGATGGGTGGAGAAATTAAAGTTACAGGGCTGGCCAATCCCACTGTTTTTACGGTCAGTCTTCCCCCCAATTTGGCAAAGGCATAGACATTGGCTGGTTCAGGTATCTTATTTGTCGTTCCAACCCCCATTGGCAATCTCGAGGATATGACCATCCGTGCTGCCCGTGTCCTTGCTGAGGTAGACCTTATTGCCGCTGAGGACACACGGCACACGAGAAAGCTTTTGAGTCATCTGGGAATCGCCACGCCCTTGCAAAGTTATTACCGGGGGCAAGAGGCCAAACAGGGCCAGCGGCTCCTTGCTGAGCTTGAGAACGGTAAAAGTATTGCTCTGGTCTCTGACGCAGGGACCCCTGCCATTTCAGATCCAGGCACCCGCCTGGTTCTTCTCTGTCATCAGCATGGCATCCAGGTTATCCCTTTGCCCGGCCCATCGGCAGTCACGACCCTGGTCAGTGGTTCAGGCCTGGCGGATGAGGGCTACGCCTTTCTTGGTTTTTTGCCATCCAAGGCTGGGCAGCGCCGCAAGGTTCTGCAAAGTCATCTCTACGATGTCCTTCCCTTTGTCCTTTACGAATCGCCGCGCCGTATCCTCGCCACCTTGACAGATATCCTCGATATTATGGGTGACCGGAAGATATGTCTTGGTCGAGAACTTACCAAGATTTATGAGGAACTGGTTTTGACAACGGTCAGTGAGCTCAAAGGAGAGTTGGCGACTCGATCGGCTGTAAAGGGGGAAATTGTCATGATTGTTGACGGCAGCAAAATAACAGCGGCCGTTGGTGAGGATGATGTCGCGGAGCTCCTTACGGCCTTCCGCCAACAGGGGCTTTCTATGAAAGACGCGGTCCGTAAGATCAGCAATGATCTTGGCGGAAAGCGTTCAGAAGTCTATAAAATCGGTCTGACGGTCTGGAAAGACTAAAAAACACTCCTGCTGAAATATTTGCTGCCCACGAGGGCAGTTTGCTCCCTGAGCTTTAGGGCTTGTTCCATTTTCTCTGCATGGCCTGCCATACCGGAATAATGGAGAGGGCAATTATCAATAGTGCACTGAGCAACTGGAATCCGTAGGGGATGATCTCTGCTGCCTTGCCGGTTACTGCCCGGACGTCCAGGTTGAGTTGGGCGTAGAGCTGATCCACCGCCAGGCCGAAGAGCACGGCAAAGAGGGCAATGGTGAAGAGGTAGAGAGCCGTCGCCCGTTTTCCTAAAATGCCAACGAGCACAGACAGGGAAGTGATATTGGTGGCCGGACCTGTGAGCAGAAAGACCAGGGCGGTACCTGGGCTGATCCCTTTTAGGATGAGAGCTGCGGCAATGGGGGTCGAGGCGCTGGCGCAGATGTAAATGGGGATACCGATAAAGAGCATGATGAGCATGGAGGGCAGGCCGCCGCCAAGATAGGAGCTCAGGAAGTCATCAGGGATCAAGGCGGTGATCAGGCCACCCAGGAGGATGCCAATGAAGAAATAGGGGGCAATATCACCCCAGAGTTCTAAAAAAGCATATTTGATGCCCTGGGCAAGTTCTGTGAAGAAAGCAGGCCTTTCCCGGTTAAAGGGGTTGGCCCCTAATGCAAATGTGTGTCCAGCCATGGGGAGAATGGTGGGAGCCTTTATGGCTGTTGTTGGCGGCGGCTTAATTATATTTTCGGCAAAGCCGGCAAAAAGGGCCGTGATCAGGGCGGCAAAGGGGCGGGCGATGGTCAGTAGGGGATCCAGCAGGGCATAGGTGATGGAGATGGAATCCACCCCTGATTCCGGGGTGGATATCAAGAAGGCGGTCGTCGCCCCGTTGTTTGCCCCCTGATCTTTCAGTCCAGCCGCTGCCGGCAGTACCCCGCAGGAGCACAGGGGGAGAGGGATGCCGAATAGGGCAGCCTTAACAACGGGCAAAAATCTGCCCTGGCCTAAATGTTTGACGATAAAATCGGCTGGCATGAAGACCTTGATAATGCCACCAAAGGCGATGCCAAAGAGGATGTA